>NZ_JAVVLT010000067.1:0-53385 GCF_036224885.1 Marinobacter sp. OP 3.4 | reverse complement strand
GTCCGGGTGGCAGGCTTCACGTGGAATGGGTGGCAACCTTCAGCGGTTTACGCAGTGATCGCGAACGCACGATGGATGTGCGGATCATTGCCGCCACGAACCGGGCGCCGGAAGAGGAGGTTGCCAACGGCAACCTGAGGGAGGATCTGCTGTACCGGCTGAGCGTCTTCCCCGTGGAGGTGCCCCCGCTGCGACACCGCCTGGAAGACATACCCCGGCTGGTGGCCTTTTTCCTGGAACGGCTTAACCAGGCCGATAACCAGTCCAAGTACCTTTCACCGCAGGCACTGTCCAGGCTCCAGAGCCATTCCTGGCCGGGCAATCTCAGGGAACTGGGTAATGTGATTCAGCGCGCCTATATCATGTCGGACCGTTGCCTGACGACCGACACGCTGCCCGGGGACATCGGTCGCCCCGGACACGGCAATCATCAGTACAGTCGTACCCTGCAAGTACCCATAGGCAGCAAGGTGGCGGATGTGGAACGCGACCTGATCCTCGCCACGCTGGAACAGTGTGGTGGCCGGCGCCAGGAAACCGCCCGGTTGCTCGGACTGAGCACGAAGACCTTGTATAACCGGTTGCAGAAATACGACCGACACAGGGCCGCCTCCTGACCTGGTTCGATTCACTTTATTTGCAAATGTAAATGAGAACGGTTACCGTTCGTGCCGCATTCGTTGGGCCGTTTTACTGTTCGAGATGGCCCGCAGGCACAATCCACAAAGAACGGAACCAGACTATGACGTTGTTGAATACCAGGTCACTGCTCCTCGCGTCGGGCATCACGGCCCTGGCGCCGGCCATCGGCCATGCCCAGGAAACCGGTAGCGAGGACTCCACCGCCTCTGCCATGCCGGAACTTGTGATTTCCGCCACCCGTAACCGCGCCACGGTCAGCCAGACGCCCCAGCGGACCAGGATCATCTCGCGGGAGGAAATCGAGCAGCAACTGGCCATTTCCGATGACCCCGGGCAGGTGCTCAGCAACCTGATTCCCTCCTATTCACCGGGCCGGCAGAAGCTCACCAACGCCGGTGAAACCCTGCGGGGCAGGGCGCCGCTGTTCATGGTGGATGGCGTACCCCAGACCAATCCGCTGCGGGACAGTGCCCGGGACAGCTACACCATCGACATGGACATGGTCGAGCGTATCGAGGTGATCTACGGGGCCAGCGCGGAGCACGGCCTGGGGGCCACCGGCGGCATCATCAACTTCGTTACCCGGGAGCCGGAGAGTGGCAGCCTGAAGCAGTCGGTCACGGCCAAGGTGACCACCGATGACGATGTCAGCTCCGATGGCCAGGGCTACAAGCTGGGTTACCGGCTGAGCGGCCAGTCCGGCCAGTGGGACTACCTGGCGGGAGCCACCTTCCAGGAACGGGGCGTGTACTACGACGGCAAGGATGAGCCCATCGGTATCGCCTATCCCGGTGAGATCCAGAACTCCCAGAGCTACGACCTGCTGGCGAAGGTGGGCTACTGGATCGACGATAACCAGAATGTGGAGTTTTTCGTCAATCGATTCGACCTGGAAGGGGGCGATGATTACCGGCCGGTGTCCGGTGATCGCGACAACGGTGTTCCCACTACCGCGGAAAAGGGTGACCTGCCGGGCGAGCCGGGCTACAACGAAGTTACCACCGCACGGCTGTCCTACACTCACGCTGACTGGCTGGGCAACGAGGTGGACGCGCAGCTTTACAGCCAGGCCTTTCGGGCCCAGTTCGCCACCACCCCGTACTTCCCGTACCAGGATGGCAGCGGCAACACCCAGTATGACCAGACCCGGAACGAATCCGACAAGCTGGGCGCGAAGTTCACCCTGACTCGTGGCGGCCTGTTCAATGATCACCTCAGCCTGACCACCGGCCTGGACCTGCTGCAGGACGAAACCAAACAGGTGCTGGTGCATACGGACCGGGTGTATGTGCCGAAATCCCGCTTCCGCAATGTGGCGGCGTTCCTCCAGGGCGATATCAAGGTGACCGACCGGCTTAGCCTGCACACCGGCGTACGCCAGGAGCATGCGGAACTGGATGTGGATACCTACCAGACCATCGACCGCAGCAATGTCACCCAGGACAACGTCACCGTGGAAGGCGGCAAGCCAGACTTTGACGAGACCCTGTTCAACGGCGGCCTGATCTACCAGGTGACGGACTGGGCCCAGGTGTATGCCAACTACTCCGAAGGTTTCGGCATGCCCGATGTGGGTCGTGTACTGCGGGGCATCAGCACGCCGGGCCAGGATGTGGACACCCTGCTGGAACTGCAGCCCATCGTCACCGAACAGCGTGAAATCGGCGCCCGGTTTGACTGGGACCGTTACGAGCTGGAAGTGAGCTACTTCGAGTCCGACTCCGACTATGGCGAACGCCTGACCGAGGAGAACGGTGTCTGGGTCGGCAACCGGGAAAAGACCGAGATCAAGGGGGCGGAGGTTACCGCCAGCGCCCGCATCACCGCCCAGCATAAGCTGGGGGCGTCCTACACCTACACGGACGGTGAATCGGATACCGATGGCGACGGCGATGTGGATACCGAACTCACCGGTATCAATATTCCACCGCAGACCGTGAAGCTGTCCTGGTCCGCCGCCTGGGCGCCGGTGCTGTCCAGCCACCTGCAGTACAGCCACTTCCTGGACCGCAACGTGGATAACGACGAACTGGACTTCGACGGCTACGGCCTGCTGGACGGTTCCGTCGTGTATCGCAGCCCGGTGGGCCAGGTATCCCTGGGTATCGAGAACCTGCTGGATACGGACTACTTCACCTACTATTCACAGGCCGCCCGTGTCAGTGATGACTACTATTTCCGGGGCCGTGGCCGCACGGTCAGCCTGGGTTACCAACTCGATTTCTGAGGGTCGGGAGTCTGCGCGGCAGCCATGCCTGCGCAGGCTCCAGTGCATCTTGCCTTTCTTTTCGGGGCCTCTCAGGGCCCCTTTTTACTGCCTGGTTCCCGCCTACCGTCTCATCCGGTAGAGCAGGTATACGAAAAACGGCGCCCCGATCCCTGATACGAAGATTCCCGCTGGCAGATCCCTCGGCAGGAAGACCATCCGTCCCACCAGGTCCCCACACACCAGGATAATAGCGCCGGTGAAGGCCGTCAGCATCACCAACCCCGGATGCCCCGAGCGCACCAGACGCCGGGCCAGGTGAGGGGAGATCAGCCCCACGAATCCCAGCGCCCCCACATGGGCCACCGAGGCCCCGGTCAGGGCGACGGCAATCAGCAGGAACAGCATCCGGTGGCGTTGCACGGCGCTGCCCAGCCCCTGGGCGGTATCATCTCCCATGGCCTGGATATCCAGGTGGCGGGCCTTGGCCAGCACGATGGGCAGGCAGATCAACAGCCAGGGACCCAGGCCCTGCACATCGTGCCATTGGGCGGCGTACAGGCTGCCGGTGAGCCAGATAAAGGCGGTCATGGCGGTGGTGTCCGGGCTGATCACCAGCAACAGGGTGGTCAGGGCGCCCAGGCCCGCCGCCAGGCCGACCCCCACCAGCACCAGGCGGCCCGGGCTGATGCCTTTGTACCAGGTCAGCGTGACCAGCAGCACGGCAACAGCCAGGGCGCCGACCATGGCGGCGGGCACCAGCCAGGCAGCGCTGGACAGCCACAGGCAGAGTACGGCAGCGGCGGAGGCCCCGCTGGAGATGCCAATCACATCCGGTGATGCCAGGGGGTTGCGAACCAGCCCCTGCAGGATCAGCCCGGCAATGCCCAGGGAGGCCCCCGCCAGGATGGCCATCAACACCCGGGGCAGTCGTATTTCCATCACCACCAGCCGCAGGCCGGGATCGTCCCCGGATACCAGGGCCGACATCGCCTCCAGCCAGGAAGCCGGATGGCTGCCCGTACCCAGGGAAAGGCCCGCAACCAGCACCAGCGCCAGGCCCATGGCCGTGGTGACCGTCAGGGTGTGCGGGTTGATCTTCAGAGACCAGCTGTCGTCAGGGGCGCGGAGCACCAGTGGTCGGGTCATGTCAGGCTCCGGGTCTTGCGGGCCAGGTGGAGGAACAGCGGGGTGCCGAGCAGGGCGGTGACCACTCCCACCGGGATTTCCTGGGGCGGAATCACCAGCCGCGCCACGGTGTCGGCGATCAGCAGCAGGGCCGCCCCGATCAACGCGGAGGCGGGCAACAGCCAGCGATGGTCGGTGCCAAAGATGGCCCTGGCCATATGGGGCACGATCAGCCCCACAAACCCGATCAGCCCTGCGATGGCCACGGCGGTGCCGGCCAGGGCGATCACCAGCACCACGCAGAGCAGGCGCGTACGCACCACATTCAGCCCCAGGCCCTGGATCACCTCGTCATCCATGCCCAGCAGGTTGAGCTGGCGCGTCATCAGCAGGGTTATCACGATGGCCACCGCGATGATCGGCAGCAGGCCCATCACGGCATCCAGTGAACGGCCGGATACCGAGCCGGCGAGCCAGAACAGCAGGCTTTCCAGCCGGTCCTGATTCATGATCAGCAAACCCTGGGAAAAGGACACGAACAGGGCGGTGATGGCGACCCCGGCCAGAACCGTCCGCACCGGCGACAACCCCTGGCCCGGCTCTTGTCCAAGGGTGAAGACCAACCCGGCGGCCACCCCGGCCCCGAGGAAGGCCAGCCAGATCAGGTCCGATGGCAGTGACAGGGAAAACAGGGTGGCGCCGGCCACCACGAAGAAGAGGGCGCCCGCGTTGATGCCAAGGATACCCGGCGATGCCAGCGGGTTGCGGGTGAGGGACTGCATCAGCACCCCGGCCACGGCCAGCCCGGCGCCGACGGCAAGCGCCACCACCGTCCGTGATACCCGTTCCGAACGGATGACCAGGTGCTGGATGTTGCCGGCGTCATAGGCAAACAGGCTGTCCAGCAGGGTACCGAGGGTCACCGGGATATTGCCGTACACCAGGCTGGCCACCGCTGCGAGGGCGAGCAACAGCAGGCAGGTCAGGGCGCCGGCGGAACGGGCGAGGGCAGAGTTCAGCATAGGATGCAGCCCTCCGAGACACCGTCCTCAAGCCCGTAATGGTCGTACAGGTCGTCCAGCAGACGATGGGCGGCAATGATGCCCGCCCCCATGTTCCAGGTAACCGGGTCCACCTGGAATACCTGGTCACGGCGCACGGCACTGAGGTTCTCCCACAGGGGGTGGGAGGTCCAGTTCTCGTAGGTCCGCTGTATGGCCGGATCACCCAGCATGAAGATAAACACGGCGTCGGCATCCATGGCGGGAATGCTTTCCTGGCTGGTCAGCTTGATGCCCCAGGTATCCTTGCGGTGGGCCGGAGGCGCCTTGAAACCCAACTCATCCAGCACCTGTTTGGCGAAACCCTTGTAATAGATCCGCGCATGGTCGCCACGGAAGCTCAGGATGGCCACCTCCATCGGCCATTGATCCCCCAGCTTCTCCCGGATACGGGCCTGGAAGTCCTCGACCCGGGCGTCCCACTGATCCAGCAGGGCATGGGCCCGATTGGTCCGGCCGGTTGCCTGGGCTAGCATCCCGAGCAACGACCGGAAGTCATAGACATCCTCGGCAATCACGGTGGGGGCAATCTGGTCGAGCAGGGGGTAGACCTCGTAATGGCGATACCGGGCCCCCACGATCAGGTCCGGTTGCAGCCAGGCGATGCCCTCCAGGTCCGGCTGGGTCTCCATGCCCAGCATCCTGGGCTGGCCCAGGCGGTCGCCCAGGTAGTCATAGATGGGCTTCTGTGTCCAGGATTCCACCATGCCCACGGGCTGGATGCCCAGGGCGGCGAGGCTGTCGGACGCCCCCTGGTAGAGAGACACCACCCGCGATGGGGTGTCAGTGATGGTGGCGGTACCCAGCGAATGCCGCACTTCCACGGCATGACGATCAGCTCCGGATGCCAAAGAACCGATGCTGAAGATTAACAAAAACAGAAGGATAGAATTGATTCTTAAAGTGGACAGCACAGGCAGGTCAGATGTCTCCAGGGCAGCGCGGTTATTGTAAATGAGAATTGGTAATAATATCATTGCCCCATTGGATAAAGCGACACTGTCCAGTCATTGCCACCCAGACATAACGACCCAGCCATAGCTGCCCACACTTTATGAGCGAATCCGCGATGCCAGGTGTTCTTTACGGTGATTCCCTGACCGTTGGTTATGGGGAAGCCCCCGTGCTGGCCAATGTGGATTTTACCCTGGAGCCCGGCAAGCTCACCGTACTCCTCGGGCCTAACGGTTGCGGCAAGTCCACCCTGCTGAAAACCCTGGCCAGGACCCTGACGCCGGACGGGGGGCGGGTGCTGCTGGATGGCAACGATATCCATCGCCGGTCAACCCGGGCCGTGGCACGTGAGCTCGGGATACTGCCGCAAAGCCCCACGGCACCGGATGGCCTGACGGTCCGTGAACTGGTGGCGCTCGGGCGTTTTCCCTACCAGTCTATGCTGCGCCAGTGGTCCCGCCGGGACCAGGAAGCGGTGGAAGCCGCCATGGCGGAGGTGGATGTCACGGAGTTCGCCGACCGGCCCGTGGATAGCCTCAGCGGGGGACAGCGACAGCGCTGCTGGATTGCCATGGTGCTGGCCCAGGAGACGGGCCTTCTGCTGCTGGACGAACCCACGACGTTTCTTGATCTGAAGGTGCAGGTGGACCTGCTGGAACTGCTGGCCACCATGACCCATAAGGGCGGTCGCACCCTGCTGGTGGTGCTCCACGACCTGAACCTGGCCGCGGCCTACGCCGATACGATGGTGATGATGAAGGCCGGCAGGATCCTTCATCGCGGGACACCGTCGGCCATCTTCACCTCATCGAACCTGAAAGCGGTGTTCGACCTCGATGCCCGGATTGTCGCTGATCCGGATTCGGGCCGCCCGGTCTGCATTCCGATACGTCCGGGATACACCGCCGTTCCGGAACCCACCGAAGCCAGTGTGGTGACCGGATAATGGGCAATCCGAAGCAGTTCTGCGCCGTTGAAAGCGTCAGGGCAGGGGATCCGTTACCGGGCACGGCCACCCATCCCGAACGCAACCTGTTGCTAAGCTGGCCCCGCCGCTATTGGGAGCGCAACCTGCGCCATGCCAGCAACATGGCGCCGTCCCTGGTTAGCCGGCTGGACGGTCTCGCCGCCAGTGGTCGTCGGGTCAACCTGATCTACCGTCGCCAGGAACCGGAAGATAGCCATCGGATACTGCTGTTTCCGGAAGGTCTGGCATTCGACATCACACCGGACCAGCTTGAAGACTTCCTGGAGGATGTGCAGCAGGGCAGTGACCTGGCCCCATGGGCAGGCCGTCCGGTCACCAGGCCGGTGATGCTGTGCTGCACCCATGGCAAGAAGGACAAGTGCTGCGCAAAATTCGGGTACGACACCTACCGGGCGCTCCAGGCCGAGATCGCGCAGCGGGACCTGCCGGTGGATCTCTGGGAAAGCTCCCACCTTGGCGGCTGCCGGCTGGCGGCAAGCCTGATCACGTTTCCCTCCCGGCGTAAATATGGCCGCATCGGCCGTGATGATACGAAGGCGTTACTGGAGCACGAGATCCGTGACCGGGCCTATCTGCCGTGCTATCGGGGCAACGGCAGGCTGACGCCGGCACAGCAGTGTGCCGAAACTGCCGCACTGGAATGGCTGGCACGCCAGGAGATCAACGCCGAAGACCTTGTGGTTGAGCCTGTGCCAGCAGAACAGAGCGGCCCGGATGTGGAAGTCCGTGTCCGCTGGACGTCCGGACCCGACACTGGTGTACTGGTGGCCCAATGCGTACAGCGGGAAATACAGCGGGTGGATACCTGCGCCGATCTGGATGAGGGGCCCACCAGCTCCTGGTGCTGGA
Source organism: Marinobacter sp. OP 3.4 (assembly GCF_036224885.1). Classification (NCBI taxonomy): domain Bacteria; kingdom Pseudomonadati; phylum Pseudomonadota; class Gammaproteobacteria; order Pseudomonadales; family Marinobacteraceae; genus Marinobacter; species Marinobacter sp. OP 3.4. Next base: position 45,557 of record NZ_JAVVLT010000067.1, on the reverse strand, counting down.
TGGTGTCGGCCATTGCGCCGGAAGAAGCCTCCCGGATTGCCTCCATCTTGGGCCAGTGGGGCGCGGGAGGACATTAGGCGCGATCCTGATCGTAAAAAACCGGGGCGCCGGGCGAAGGAAACGACGACAAACCAATAACAAGGAAGCCTATGAAACGCGTACTGACCCTTATTGTGCTGATTCTCATCGCCGCTGTCCTGTGGGTGCTGCTCTGGCCATCACCCGTGGATTCAGCAACTTATGATCCCCCCGAAGCACCGCCGATGACCGGCCCGCTGGCGCCCAATAAACTATTGCAGCAGGCCGAACTGCTGGCGCAGGGCGAAGTGGTCGGGCCGGAGGATGTGGCCGTGGACGACCAGGGCCGGGTATACGGCGGCACGGATACCGGTTTTATCGTAAGAGTTGGTCGCGACGGCAGCGTCGAGCACTGGGTGGAAACCGGGGGACGCCCGCTAGGCCTGGCATTTGACGCTGAGGGTAACCTGATCGTTTGTGACGCCTGGATGGGGTTGCTGTCAATCTCTCCGGCGGGGGAAATCGAGGTCCTGGCCACCGGGGCCGATGGCGAACCCTTTGCCTTTACCAACGATGTGGACATCGCGTCAGATGGCACCATCTATTTCTCCGACGCCAGCAGCCGATTCAATCAGCCGGACTACAAGCTGGACCTGCTGGAGGCCCGTCCCCATGGCCGTTTGCTCAAGTACGAACCTGAGACCGGCGAGACCACCGTACTAATGGACGACCTGTACTTCGCTAACGGCGTCGCGGTGGATCCGGACGAAGCGTTTGTCCTGGTCAACGAGACCTACCGCTATCGGGTGCAGCGCCTCTGGCTCAACGGTGAAAAGGCAGGGCAGAGCGAGATATTCGCGGCCAACCTGCCAGGTTTTCCGGATGGTCTCGCCCGGGACAGCGCCGGACGTTTCTGGGTGGCGCTGCCGACACCGCGTAACGCGACAGTGGATCGCATCCACCCATATCCCTGGATCAAGGACGTCGTGGCCAAACTGCCCGACGCCGTGCAGCCCCAGGCCCAACGTTACGGCTTCGCGCTCGCGCTGGACGGTGAAGGCCGGATCCTCACCAGCCTGCATGATCCCAGCGGCGAACACCTGGAGGAAATCACCTCCGTGGAACCCCATGGCGACGACCTGTACTTCGGCACCTTGCACAATGACCGGATCGGCCGCTTGCCAATGAGTGAGGTTACCGGTCTGTAGATAAACACTGGCGATCGGGCCTACCGGTCGCTCACTTTCTTCATCGCTTGCGCCAGGTCTTCAGGCAGGGGCATGGGTTTAAAAGCACTGACGTTGGCGCGCCCCGTATTGCCAACCGGAACCCAGAGTCGGGAAAACAGCAAAGCGGCAATGGTCCGGGTCAGTTGTCCCAGTATTTCCCGGAGGTCACGTGTGCGCCAACCGAGCCTGAGCATGCGCAGATGGGTCGCAGCATGGTCCAGCGCAAATCGCTGGCTCAGAATATGGGCCCGCTCAAGGTGAGCGAACGCGTCCTGGACATTCCCCAATCGCTCAGCCTTGAGAGCGGCAGCAAGCTCCGCGCGGTAGAGTGGTTTCAGTTCACTGTGCATTGCCGGATGCTCCTTATGGTGAAAGGGCCGCGGTTATCCATAACGGATCTTCCTCAGGCTTAACGCTGGAAAGTAGCTTAAAGGTTGTAGCTGCTACAGGGTCAACGCTTGTGAGTAAGGCAGGGGGATGGAGCATCTGGTTATTGAGGTACTGTCCATAGAGTATGAATCAACCGATGCCGGATATTGTATTTAACATAATATACATTATGCGCAATGTTGTATGGTGTGGAGGTGAAGTAGTCGTCCACAGATGGACGACCATAGAAAGTGCTAAAGACTAATTACCGCCCCAACAAAAGGTACTCGGCCACCGCCTGGTAAGCTGGCAAGGAAGTCGGATCTATCTTGCCGTTCTTCGCTGTTGGATAGGAAGCAAACCGGACGATTACCATGTCGGCCTTCGGATCGACATAGATCGTCTGCCCATGGACGCCTCGGGCCGCATACGCACCGTGCTCGTTGTGAAGCAGCCACCACATGCTGCGATAGCTGCCGCCTTCCAGGGTTATGTAGCCGGCCTTTGCAAAATCGTTCTTACTGCCACCCATTACGAATGTTGGCAACCACCTTTGATGGAAACAGTCGCTGGCCGTTAATTTCGCCTTCGTTGAGCATCAGCAAGCCTATGCGCCCCAGATCTCGCAAGCCTGCACTCAGGCCGCCGCCGGCAAACGGTGTGCCCTTGCCGTCTACCGTAATGTAGGCATCCTGCTCGGCCCCCATCCGACGCCATAGGCGCTCTGACAGCAGCTCGGTTACTTCCAAACCGGATACACGGGAGATTATCCAGCCAAGGGCGTCTGTGTTGATCGTTTTATAATGGAACGCATCACCATGATCGCCTTCGGGTTGAACAGTCTGAAGGTATTCGAAGTAGCCATCGGGCCCCTCATAGCCTGTAGGCTTTGGAAACGGGCTGGCCGCCCTGGAGTATATCCAGATGTCGGCGTCGGGATCGGAGTAGTCTTCGCTATAGGCAAGCCCGGTGGTCATATCCATCACCTGCCGGACGGTTGCGGATCCGAATGCACTGTCGGCAAGCTCTGGAACGATGGAGGAAACCAGTGCATTGTCGTCCAGCTTTCCTTCAACCACGAGTATTTCCGCAAGCAGGCCCGTCATAGACTTGGTCATGGACATGGCTCCGTGCTTGCCGGTCTCGTCGAGACAGCCGAAGTACCGCTCGTAGACAATCTTTCCTTCATGAATGATGAGCATGCCGTCGGTATAGTTTGCTGCCAGTGACTCTTCCCACGTCATCGTTTCGCTGCTGCCCATAGGTGTAAACGTCAGCGCATCGATTGCAGCCTCATTGAGGTTGTACTCAAGCGGAACCGGTGCGCCAATTCCACGGCTAACCTGCTCCGTCGGCAAAAGTTCGCGAAAATGGCAAACGGTCCAACGGAGCTTCGGAAAACTGAAAAAATTGGAGTCTGGCTGCGCTACCAGTTTGTCTGGTGGTGGTGGAAAACCTTGCATCAAACCCAGTTTTTTCGGATCCGATGCCGCTGCGTCCAGAGTGTCGTTTTTGGCGGCCACACCGACAGAGATAAACAGGAGAAGCAGCGAGAAACCAAACTGCAATATGTGCATTGGCCAGGACACTCCTACGAAAATTCCGCGATGGTTTGAATTGAGTGTAGCAGCCTCCAATGACCTGCCCCCGTATTAGGTCCACCCCGGGTTGGAAAAATCCGACTCTTGAGCTGGACGACAGATTTAGTATTTTGTGTGGATGCCCAGGCCAGCGCCCTATTCTAGAATTTACTTTAAGTTTGTTTAGCACTTTTTGTGGAATTCGAGCCGTAACCCTTTGATTCTCTGTTTCACGGGTTTAGTACTTTGCTTGGTCGTCTAACCGACGCCGTCGTCCCATGCAGCCCTATGCCGTCACCCCAAGCATTTTCTTCCAGCACAGTACACTCCGTTTCCGGAATGGCGGGAGCAATTCATTCAAACGCTGTTCCTGAATCGGTTGCTTCGCTCTGCGTGATGACAACGGGGCTTTTGTGTTTCGTCGTTCTTATCTACCGCGATCCATAAGGCAATATGCGTTTGTTGGACAAGCAGAACTTCGCACGGGCCCTGGCTATCATTTACACTGGTACTGGCCACGGTCGCCGCCCTTAACCTGCTGATTTTCTGTGTGAGCAATTTAGTGCTTTGTGTCGCTTTCAGGCGATAATGTGCTGTTAATCTCAACCTCCTTTCGAAGGCGCTCTTCTTCCAACTGCCGGCGCACATCAGATAACGACGAAGCGATGATCCCCGTCGGCACCGCTATCATCCCTAGACCGATCATTAAAATTCCGAACGTAAATAAACGACCGCCCCCGGTTATGGGGTAAATATCCCCGTATCCAACGGTGGTCAGCGTTGCGACGGCCCACCAGAGCGCATCAAGTATCGAGCGAAATACTTCGGGCTGCGCTTCGTGTTCGAAGTGGTAGATTCCTACGGCAGCAAGGAATAGAAGCACAAAACTCGCAATCGTAAAGATGATGAGCTCTTCCTTGGCAAGATAAATGGCTCTCACAAAACGGAAAATAGCTAAGTTGTAGCGGGCTAGCTTCAGGATTCGAAGCAAACGCAAAAGGCGAACCAGTCTCAAGGCGCGTAAATCAATAAACAAACCGAGATAGAATGGCAGAATTGCAAGAAGGTCGATCAATCCATAGAAGCTGAAAATGAAACGTAGCTTCTGTGTGGATATATATATCCGGCAAAGGTACTCAATTGAAAACAGGCCTACAACCACTATCTCGGAGTAGTAGAGAAAGGCCTTGGTCGTTGGAGAGAGGTTTGGTAGAGTTCCGATAGAAAAAGTGACGACTGAAAAAAGGATCAATCCTGCAATCGACCAGGCGATAAAAGGCCGGTCAATTATTGGTACTTGGTTCTTTTTATCCACTTTAGTGATCCCCTACCCGAACTTGAAAATCGGTGCAATAATGTTCAATTAAACCCACCAGAGCATAGCCAATGCTCCTCAGTCAAAATCACAACGGGTAAGCCCTTCTCTCTATACTCGATTGCTTTCTCGATTTTTCGGCCAAATGTTTCATGCACCCAGCTGTCCGTTACATAAGTGCCGAGAATCAGGTAGTCGAGACTTTTGTTGACACCCTTGGCAATAGTCCCACCAAGCGATTCCGTTGCCTCATGGCATTGTTTTCTGGTTCCAAACGCACATGTTCCAGTGAAAAGGAAAGAGCTTCCTTCAAAAGTGATCTCAGGCAAGGGATCGTTAATTGGTAATGAAGATGTCTTGGCCAGTTCTCCAATCTCTGAATTCTCGCCCGAAATTTTCTGAAGGATGGCTAATAGCTCAATAGATTCTTCACGGTCCAGAATTCCGTCCTCGAGCATTGCAGAGACTTTTTCGAGTAAATTAATGATAATGGGGTTGTCCGAGGATTGCCTGTTTTGTACCAGCCAACTCATCAAAAACTCTGCTTCAGCTTGATTTACGTTGCCATCTGCTGAGACTCCCTTGCTTAGGCCAATAAGTGTGTCGATTTGGCGGTCTTGTATGTTCTTTCGATTAAATTTGGTGAAAATATCCATGCTCAATACCCCCTCGATGCCCAATTTAAGCTGGTGCGCTTGTGTGCATCCGAATAAACCAACGTGTTTTGGTTTGTTCTAAAATACTGCCATTTAAAGAACATAGGTTTTCCACTCGGAACCAGGGAAACTCGGCTTATGGTCTGAACGACAAGCTCAGTGCTTCCAAGTTAGGGCGGTCGTCGATTAGCCAGCCATCCGGCTTTATGGGTGGGTCCATCAAGACGAACAGCTATAGTGCGAAAACCCACCAAGATCAAACAGCTCCGGCGGCTTCAGCCTGTAGTATTTCTTCTCTACATCCTCCGATTGCTCGGCGTACGGCTGCGTCATCACGTCCTGCAGTTCCCGCAGTAAAGTGTAGTTACCCGCTGCCGCTTGTTGGTAGGCCGGCACAACAAACCACTCTCTCAACGTGTACTTCGGGTTGGCGAGCTTCATCTGACTGGAAAGTTCCTCCCGACTGGCAGTTCGAGTGAGCGAATGCCATTTTGTGAGCCAGGCTGACCAGCGATTGTCTATGCCTTCCGGGTCTGCCGTATAACTCCGGCCCTGGTAGAAGCTCTTCTTGAGTAGCTCGATGTCATCTGGCAACGACGAGAGTTCCCGGAAGAATATGGTGTAATCGACAGGCGTTCGCATCATCAGCGTTGCCAGCTCGCGGAACAAGGCCTCGTCAAACGCGTCGAGTCCAAGCTTGGCCGCCCACATCTTCTCCAGTTGCGCCTGCATCACCTTGGGGAAATCACCTTGAATCTCCTCCAACTGCCGCAAACAGTCTGGATGCCCTGTTAGCAATGGCTGCACCGCCAGACAAAACGAATAAAAATTGCGTTCGGCCGCCGCCGGCTGGTTAAGGAACGAGAAGTGTTGTCCGCCCCCCGTCCATGGTTGGTACTGCGGATCAAACACTTCGCAGAATCCGAATGGTCCATAGTCGAGGGTGAAGCCGCCTGCCGCACAGTTGTCGCTGTTGAAGTTACCCTGGCAGTAGCCCACACGGATCCAGTTCGCCACAAGCGAGGTCAGCCGGCTGCGGAACTCCCGTGCAAGCAACACGACTTTCTCGGCAGTGGCCAGTGACTGGTCGATCACGTCACCGTACTCTCGATCGATCAGGTGCAGGACGAGCTTCTCGAGTTCCTCCATCGCCTGCGGGTGTTCCTGCTTGCGGGCACGACGGCCGAAGAGTTCCAGCTGCCCTACCCGGATGAACGACGGTGCAACACGCGTGGAAATGGCAACGGGCTCGGATACAAGCACATCGGGATCTATTGAGCGTGAGCCCTCGGAATACCACGGACGCCTGACTTCCTCGGTTTTCGACACGTACAGGCTCAGGGACCTTGATGTGGGCACACCGAGCGCGTGCATATGCTCCTGGGCCAGGAATTCCCGAACACTGGACCGCAGAACGGCCCGGCCGTCCGCGCCGCGGCAGTAGGGCGTGCGCCCTGCCCCTTTCAACTGCATTTCCCAGCGCTGTCCGTTGATGACGGCCTCAAGCACGGAAATCGCGCGACCGTCGCCGTAGCCATTGCCGGTCTGGAACGGGCATTGCTGATAGAACTCATTGCCGTAGATGGAAAGTGCGTAGCCACACGCCCAGCCGACCTTGCGCAGGGGCTCCGGAACCCGGGACAAATCGCCGGAGAACATACGAATGAAGTCGTCTGACTGCGCCAGGCTGTCGGCAAAACCCAGTTCGCGAAACAGAGCTTCCCCATGGGCGACGTATTCGGGGTTTTCGATGGGCGTGGGCCTGACCGGAACATAGTGGCCCGAGAAGACCTGTCTTGGCGCGTGGTCGTCTCCGTTTGCTTTCCCCTCGGGATCGCCGTTGAGCGTGTCCATGAACGAATAGTCCGCCAACGGTGCGAGATCGTCGAGGGTCGCGACCGTGGTGGGCGTTTCCCGGTGACGGCGCGTTATCATAGGAATTCCTCAAGCGTTGGTCTGGCTATGGGTGATAGGTTGAGTGTACATGGTTAAGTCAAGTTTTCCGTCGTCCAGACGCTTCCATCACCCAGCCACAAAATACTTCAGCATGTTATCCGCCACCCGCTGCCCCATGGCCAGCCGGGTCTCGATGGTGCCGCTGGCGTAGTGTGGAGTCAGCACCACATTGTCCAGTTCCAACAGCTCTTCCGGCACGTGGGGCTCATCCGCCAGGACGTCGAGCCCGGCCGCCCGGATGCGGCCCTGTTGCAGTGCGCGGATCAGTTCGGGCTGATCGACGGTGCTGCCACGGCCCACGTTGACCAGGATCCCCTCCGGTCCCAGGGCGTCCAGCACCGGCGCGTTCACCATATTTGCCGTGGCGGGGCCACCGGGGACGATGACCACCAGAAAGTCGCTGGCCTCAGCCAGAGAGACCACCGAATCATGATAGGTATAGGGAACGTCGGGATTGCGGTTGCGCTGATGGTAGGCAATGGGCATATCAAACGCGACAGCCCGCTTCGCAAGCGCCTGCCCGATCTTGCCCAGGCCCAGGATGCCAAGGCGCTTGCCCGTCATCCGGTTACCCAGGGGCAGGTCCTTAAGCCAGCGACCGGCGCGGACATTGCGCTCGGCCTGCATGAGTCGTCGGGTGGTTGCCAGCATCAGGGCTATGGCGCCGTCCGCCACATCCTCGGTGAGTACCCCCGGCGTTGTTTCAACCCGGATCCCCCTGCCCTCGGCAATTTCCACATTGAGGGCATCCGTACCCACTCCGGACGAGGAGATAATCTCCAGGTTTGGCAGCGCCGCCAATAAGGCTTCCGGCGCCCCCTGGGCGGCATTTGTCAGCAAACCCCGGATGGATGGCCCCACCTCCTGCAACATCGCATTGGCTTCACTGTCGTCTCCCGGCAACGTATGCAACCGAAACCGGTTCTCCAACTGGGGGATAACATTGGGAGGCAAACGTCCGGCTACCAGGATATCGATGGCCATTGCCAGGGTCCTTTTCTATCAGGGGGATGAAACCACGAGTATAACGAAGCTGTCGGCAAACTCCTTACCCAGGTTAGACTGACATCATGCAGGTGATCTGCCGGCATATAGGCCCGGATTGTTAACTTCCGTAAAACGTTAGGCCTCCGCCTGAAGATCTTCGTATTGGTACTGGAAACTACCCACAGAAAGTCTAAATACACATAGGTAGTGTGCGCATCTTTTAACCAAACGGGAGTACTTAGCGTACATGGAGAAACAGCGTGTCCGGTAGATCTCTGGTACCGGGAATCTCAGCACCGAAACTCGAAATTGATCGTCAATTTCCGACCGAGCTTAACGACAGTACTGCGTCCATGAGGTGGGACGACGCCAAAGAACAGGTCCTCGTGAACGCGGCGTTCAAGGAGCTCTTAAGTCCCTCTCACAGGAGAACTGGTGTCAATCTGTCGGAACTGATGCCCCCGTCGGATATAAAAAAACTTCTGGAAAAGCTAGATCCAGAGTTATCGTCTATGGTTGAGGTGAAAGGCGCGTTTCTGTGTCGGCTTATAGGCAACGATAGGGAGATCCTATGGCTTGAAACAACTATATGTGAGTGCGCTGCGATCGAGGGTGGTGGCCTAAACCGCTACGCCATATTTAAGGATGTAACAGACAGACTGACCAAAGAACTATTTTTTGAAAGCTTTGTGGATTCGCTACCCGGCATCGTCTTTTCTTACACAGTTTATCCAGATTCGAGCCATTATTTTTCCTATATGAGCATAAAAACCAAAGAGTTTTTCGGTATAGAGAACAAGGCCTTTCTTGCCGACCCGAACCTGGCATTCGAGATTATCGAACCTGAGGACCGTCCCAATGTCCGTGAGAGATGGGCTGAGGCAACGCGCACGATGACACACTGGAAGGCTGAATATAGGACGATCGTCAACGGTGAGACTCGATGGTTTGAGGGCACCGCAATTCCAAAACTCGAACCAAATGGTAGTGTGACATGGAATGGCATCACGATAGCCATCGATGACAGAAAAAAGCTTGAGACTGAGTTGAAGGAAATCGCAAGTAAGGACTATCTGACCGGAATCTTTAACCGCCGATATATCAGCGAACTTCTTAGTAATCAGGCACATCGTTTCGATCGCTATGATGAACGCTCAAGCGTGATACTTATCGATATTGACAGTTTTAAGTCGATAAATGATAAATATGGCCATGATTTTGGTGACCTTGTTTTGCGGCAATTCTCAGACTTGGTGATCAACAATATCAGAAAAGTTGACATATTTGGCCGAATGGGTGGTGAAGAATTTTTAATTGTTCTACCAAATACTGGTGTTAAATCTGCTTTAAAGGTTGGAAAAAAAATACTGAAGAAAACCAGATCAAAGTTAAAGATAATAGATGGCATAAAAGTTCAACTCACATTCAGCGCGGGAGTCTCGGGCTTCACTGATACTCGAAATAGCGCAACCAAAGTGCTAAAAAGAGCAGATCAGCTTCTCTATAAAGCGAAGGCCGAAGGAAGAAATTGCATAAAATCTGATATATAAATCAGACGCCTTCGATAAAGTTCAAGAGTGCCTGATTTCTGGACCACTCCGGGGTGAAGCTGTCCCTCGGATCACTTTTTCTAAGTTCGCGGAGTATTGTCGAATATTCGAAATATGCCAGAATTGCAATCTGAGGTTAACTGAATGGACTATACAGGTAGCAAAAACAAATCAGATCTCCTGGATTTTTCCCCCAAATTCAATGGACGGTTACCTGCCGGACTCAAATTGATTGGCATTGGATGCCTTTTATTGGCTTCTGCGACTCTCGTTTATATGACAGGGGGAACATCCTATGCCTACCCTTATGCGGCACTTCTACCTGTACTCCTGTCTGCGTCGTGGTTTGGTTTTACAGGTGCCATAGTGTGTGGAATTCTTGGCGGTCTGCTTCTGGGCCCCTGGATGCCACTCAATGTGAGCGCAGGTAGTTCTCAGACGGCGGAAAACTGGCTTGCACGTATTGCCTTTTTTGTCGTCATAGGTGTATTTGCATCGGTACTATTTCGAAGGCTTCGCCAAGCAAATCAGCGTCATCTCGAATCACTTCAGATTGACCATAAAACCGGGCTTCATTCGCAAGCTGCACTAATCAGAGATTTAGAGCTTTTCGGGCAATATAAAGATGAGGCCTTGCAGGCAATCCTGCTTATTCGCATGCAGGATTTGTGGGAGATACTTCAATCCATGGGGGCTGAAACGGCCGACCGGGTTGTGAAGGAAGTAGCAGATCGTGTAGGTCAACACCTTGGCAGATCCCATCGGATCTATCGGTTCAGCAAGTCTGAACTGGCTATTCTGTTTTCAGCAAAGTCTCAGGAAGAAATAGACTCAGTTTTTGCAGTTTCGCAGAAAATTGGTGAGCAGGAGACAGTTATTGACGGCATTGCACTGCGAATTCAGATAGCCGCAGGAGGTTATCTGTTCGACCCGAATGAGGACAAAAGCGAAACCATAATAAACCGGGCGAGAACTGGCCTTTCTGTTGCAATGGAGAACAATGTACCCTATCGACTTTATGACCCATCGTTCGACAAAATGACAGCTGAGAGGGTCAAGCTTATTGCACAGGTCCGTGATGGCCTGGAAAATCAGGAATTTGAATTATTCCATCAACCGAAGATATGTTTACGAAAGGGAAAACACGTAGGTTCGGAGGCTCTGTTACGGTGGGTCGACCAGGATGGTCACATAGTTATGCCGGGTCTCTTTATGCCAAAGGTTGAAGCAACAACGCTGATCGACCCCGTGACTCGATTTGTTATTGCGCAGGCATGTCAACGGATTCAGTCGGAAGGGCTCATGCCAGTGAGTATCAATTTTGCCGTAAACAACCTTATGGATTCAGAGCTTATTGGGAATTTGGGAAGAGTCGTCGCCTCCCACGGCTGCCATCCGGAATCATTAGAAATCGAGATTACGGAAGGTGCGCTGATTCAGGACCCGGCCCGGGCTGAAGTTGCCGTGAAAAGCCTGCGAGACCAAGGTTTCAAAGTCAGCCTGGATGATTTTGGTACAGGCTATTCATCGTTCCAGTATCTGACTCATATACCGCTCTCTGGTCTGAAAATCGACCGTGCTTTTGTCACGAATCTGGAACACAGCGAGGACGCGCGAACAATTATGGAGTCTATGATCTCCATGGCCCATGCATTAAAGTTGGAGGTAACCGTCGAAGGTATAGAAACGCTGGGGCAGCACAAGATTGTCACTGAATTGGGCGCCGATCTGGGGCAAGGATATTATTATTCCAGGCCACTCCCCCTGACCGAATACAGACAATACGTCGAAAATAGGTAAGCCATTTAGGCATAGCTGGAACCTTGCGATCAGCAAGCTGGCCCATGGTGAGCCAGGTCTCGACTATGTCGCTGGCCCCACAGCCAGTGATACCACCAAATCATGCTAGGTATAGGCAACGCCGAACTGTCGGTTAAACGGTTCGGCATTGCCTTGTCAGGCAACAATGGGAAGGTATTCAGAGCCGGAAACGACTGACCTGGGAGTTTAATCCTTCCGCCAGTCGGGCCAGTTCGTCACTGGACGCGGAAACCTGTTCGGTCGACGCGGCGGACTGTTCGGCAATGTCTCGAATCCGGGTGACGTTCTGGTTGATATCTTCTACCGTTGAGGTCTGCTCCTCGGCGGCCGTCGCAATCTGGCTGTTGTACTGCCGGATCTCTTCCACAGCTGCAGCCATCTCGCGGATGGTTTCTCCGGCCCGCTGCGCCGTTTCCAGAGTCTCCTGGGAGAGTTCGGTGCCTGAAGTCATCCGATGGACCGAGCTGTCGGCGCTTGATACCAGATTCCCGATCAGTGTCTCGATCTCGGTTGTAGAGTCCTGGGTGCGTTGTGCCAGTGAGCGGACTTCATCAGCGACTACGGAAAAGCCTCGACCGTGCTCCCCGGCTCGTGCGGCTTCAATGGCCGCATTTAACGCCAGGAGATTCGTCTGGTCCGCCACAGACTTGATGACCTCCAGGATAGAGCCAATATTATCAGTATCCTTTTGCAGGGAACGAAGTTGTTCCATGACTTCATTATTCTGGGCGTCCAGTCTTGTGACCGCAGCTATGGTGTCTTCCACCGCCTGCTCTCCCTCCGAGGCCTTCCCGTCGGCGCGGCGGGCTGCCTCAAAAGCGGCTTCTGCACTCTTGGCCACTTCGTTCACGGTTGCCACCATTTCGTTCATTGCTGTGGCCACCTGGTCGGTTCCATCGCTCTGTTGCTGAACTCCCTCACTGGTTTGCTGGGTAACGGTCGCCAGTTCCTCCGATGAAGAGGCAATATTTGTTGAACCCTCTTCGATCTGCCGTATGAGCTCCCTCAGGTTCGTTACCATGGTGGCGAAAGCGGCCAGCAACTGCCCGAACTCGTCACCGCGGTTTGTCTCCACCTGAACCGTGAGGTCGCTGGAGGCCACCCGATTCGCAACGTCCACGGTTTGCCGGATCGGATGGGTAACAGACCGAACCAGCCACCAACCAATAGCAACAGCCAGCAGTACGATGACAGCGCCGACCGAAAGGAAGCTGGTGACCAGGGTGTCATAGTCGTCAGCCATCCGCCCTAGCTGGACTTCCTGAAGTTCAACCGCAGTGTCAACATTGGCCCTGGCAACGGAAACCAACTCATCCATAACGGCGCCAATGTTCATGGCGCCACTTTCCGTGCTGGCCTGTAGTTGATCAAGGGTCGCTTTATACTCTTCAACTCCGGATACTATCCGGTCGACTCGCTCATCATCCTCGGGCACCACGAAAAGGTCCTTGAGCGGGAGCAGGATTTCAACAGCCTGGTCGGCAAGTTCCTTGGACTGCTGTATATAGTCCGCCTGTTTTCGAATCTGATAGTTCTTTTCCTGAATCCTGGCATCCAGCAACAAGGATTGAGCCATGCCGACTTCACCGACGATCGTGGAGCGACGGTTATAGTCGCCCATGCTGTTTAGGGCCAGTATGATCAGGACGACCGAGAACAGGACCATTACGGCAAAGCCGAGTCCGAGCTTGGCCCCTACTGAAAGGTTATTCAGGTTAATCTTATTCATTCTAATAGCGCCTGGTAACATAAAATAGTTGATGGCTGGATACCGCAAGTTTGACCGTCAGCCACGTCGCGAAGGTTGTGGCCAATAGCCAAACTGCGAACTTGGGCACAGACAAGGATGCCCCATATCTGATCGGCGTCAATAGAATGATGTAAAATGTCATTTAACATTGTATTACCTTCAAAAATAGATTATTGCGGCGGTAGTTTGTTGTAATCAGGGTATGACTTTAGGGGAGCCATAGTCATAGAAGCATCCTCGCAACTTCTAACGCCTCACATATCCGGGTGCAATATCGATTGGCAGACCTGCTACAAAATACCAATGTCGTGTCCTCCCTATCGGTCGTGGTCCATAATGAATCTGTTCAGTGATTCTGGTGATCATGACCCAGACTGGGATAACGGCTGGCAAAGGCTATGCCTGGGCCCGACGCGATAATCTGGAGGCGACGATGCAATTTGAACATCTGGTTCAGGTGAATGACCTGACAGATCCTTCCATCACGGACATGTCGAGAGATGACCTGTGGGAAGGGCTTGTCCTGCGGGCCACCTCTCCTCACCATTTCGTTATCGGGCTGGGAGAGTACGAGATTGAGTGGCAGGGCAATCACCGCCTGAAGCGAAGCCTCCAGCTACCCGGTCTCGTGGTGGACGATGTGGTCACGCTGAACGAGGGTCAATCCGTTCACTATGAGATTGTACCGACGGAAACGGTACCCGGTGGCAGCCTCACAATGACGATTGAAGAGCCGGAACCCGAGGCCCTGCTCGTCCGGTTCAGCTATTGCACCCACTACCCGGAAGGTCTCGGTGATGAGCTTCCCTACGACCTTTTCGTCCAGCAGGCCTACATCGCCGCTGACATCGATACCATCCAGGTAATCCGTGATCGGGTTACCTCTGCTTAGCTGCTTAGAGCCTAGTTCGAACAGTCACCTTAGGACTGCTCTTCCGGTAAGCGGAAATCCACCTCATCCATGGATTCCGCAATGAAATCCAGGAACGCCCTGACGGCGGGCATCAGGCCGCGACGGGATGGAAACACCGCGTGAAAAATGCCCCCGCGCGGGCGCCAGCTCGGCAGGACGCTGGCGAGTCTTCCCTCCACCAGGTCTCTCCCCCCGACAATCAATGGCATTTTGACAATGCCAAGGCCTCCAAGCGCGGCCTGCCTGAGTGTGAACACATCATCCGTCACCAGTCTGGGCTGGTGATGGATTTGCACCGAGGCGCCATCGGGGCCGTCCAGGTTCCAGACGTGCTGGCCATTCCATTGCTCGAAATCGATGCTCGGCAGCCCCGTCAGGTCATTGGGGGTCGAGGGTTTGGGTAACTGCTCAAGAAGGCTGGGCGCCGCCATAAGACATTGCGGGCTCTGGGACAGCACCTTCATGGTCAGGCTGCTGTCCTCAAGCGGTGGAAAGCGGACCCTGAGGGCGATATCGAAGCCCTCCTTCATCACGTCCACCCGTCGACTGGTGGCCTCCATTTCGACCTTGACCTCGGGATACTTCTGCATGAAGCGAACAACCAGGGGCGCGATCAGGAAATAGATCATGCCGGGCGGGCAACTCAGGCGAATGGTGCCCTTGGGCGCCGCGAGTGAACGATCGATGACTTCCTGGGCCGCCTCTGCCTGAATAAGCATGGCAACACAGTGGCGGTAATACTCCTTCCCCAGCTCCGTGACGGTAAAGGTTCGGGTCGAACGATTCAGCAGGCGGGTGTCCAGCCGGTGCTCCAGCCTGGCGATCCGCCGGCTGAGCTTGGATTTCGGCAACCCCAGGGCCCTGCCGGCGGGCGCGAAGCCGCCCATGTCCACCACCTTCACGAAGTAATACAGATCGTTCAAATCCTGCATGTAACGCCGTCCTATAAATGGAACGCAGAGTATAACTTTCGGTGTCTTCCCAGGTCATCTGGGCTGACCTATTGTGAAGTCATCATCCACTGGCCAGAAAACGGAGGCAATCAATGAAACACATCCTGACAACCTACAGTCCTCCCGTGGGCCACTGGGTGGGAAACGGGTTTCCCGTGCGCTCGCTGTTTTCCTATGACCGCATGGGCCCGCAGAACCTGTCTCCCTTTCTCCTGCTGGACTATGCCGGCCCGACGGTCTTTCCTCCCACCCGGAGCAAGCGGGGCGTTGGCCAACACCCTCACCGGGGCTTCGAAACAGTGACCCTTGTGTACCAGGGTGAACTGGAGCACCGGGATACCTCGGGCGCCGGCGGGTTGATCGGCAACGGCGATGTGCAGTGGATGACGGCAGGCGCGGGCATCCTTCACGAGGAGTTCCACTCCCGGGCCTTCTCCGAGAACGGCGGGCCACTGGAGATGGTTCAACTCTGGGTAAATCTGCCAGCGTCAGCGAAGCGCACGCCGCCTGCCTACCAGACACTGCTGGACAAGGATATTCCGAGGGTGTCCCTGGGCGACGATGTCGGCGAACTGCGTGTCGTGGCCGGGGCGTACCAGGGGCAGCAAGGCCCCGCCCGGACCCATACGCCGATCAACGTCTGGGATCTGGGTTTGTTGCCCGGAGCCAGGCTGTCGATGTCCATCCCCGAGGGCCATACCACCCTGCTGGTCGTGCTGAAGGGCACCGTGCTGGTCAATGGTGAGGAGGTTCTGCGGGATGCGGAATTCGCGGTGCTGGACCGTAACGGGACGGAGTTGGCGATCGATGCCAATAACGATGCCCATGCGCTGTTGCTGACCGGTGAGCCCATCGATGAACCCGTCGTTGGGCATGGCCCCTTTGTCATGAACACACAGGATGAAATCCGGCAGGCCATGGAGGATTTCCAGAACGGGAAGTTTGGTCTGCTACACCGCTAGTGCGCCATACCGGCACTGGCGATACCAAAAGGCCGGGAGACCGGCCGACAACCACCCGAGTGAAATGAAGGAGTAAGCAATCATGGCTTTTCAATACAAGCGATTGGATAAGGACGATGTTGCGCTGCTACTGGTCGACCATCAGTCTGGTCTGCTTTCCCTGGTCAGGGATTTCTCCCCGGATGACTTCAAGAACAATGTCCTGGCACTGGCGGACATCGCGAAGTTCTTCGACATCCCCACCATCCTCACCACCAGCTTCGAGGATGGTCCGAATGGACCGATGGTACCCGAACTCAAGGAAGCGTTTCCGAACGCGCCCTACTTCCCTCGCCCGGGCCAGATCAATGCCTGGGATAACGAGGACTTCGTGAATGCCGTCAAGGCAACCGGCAAGAAGCAGCTCCTGATTGCCGGCGTGGTCACCGACGTGTGCGTGGCCTTCCCGACCCTGTCCGCCATTGAGGAAGGCTACGACGTGTTCGTGGTCACCGATGCCTCGGGCACCTTCAACCAGGTGACCCGGGATGCGGCCTGGAGCCGCATGCAGGCGGCAGGCGCCCAACTGATGAACTGGTTCAGCGTTGCCGGTGAGCTGCACCGCGACTGGCGGAACGATATCGAAGGTTTCGGCGGTATCCTGGCCAGCCACCTGCCCCACTACTCCAACCTGATGCAGAGCTACGCGGCGCAGAAAGGCGAGTAAACGTCCGTGCCAGGCCTCCCTGCCCACAAGGATGTGAGTAGGGGCCGGCACCTCACCAATAACTGGCTCCAGGTAACGACCGATGAGTGATGAAAATGCGAACAGCCCCGCCCCGTCCGTGCACTATGACTCAGGCCGGTCCATCATCATTCGCCATACGGTGCACCGGGGGCAAAGGGATCGGTACGAAACCTGGCTAAGGCAGATCATCCAGGCGGCGTCCGAGTTCCCTGGACATCAGGGTGTCCATATCATCCGACCAACGGAGGGCAACGACACCTTCGAGATATCAGTCCGTTTTTCCTCGAAAGACGACGCTGAAGTCTGGTTGAACTCCGATATTCGACGAGAGCTTATTGCCGACATATCTCCGGCCCTGGCCTCGGATGAGCAAGTGGAGATCAAAAGCGGTATCGATTTCTGGTTCACACCGCCCTCTTCCACGGCCCGGCAACCAACGCGGTGGAAGCAATGGCTCATCACCACGGCGGTTATCTGGCCACTGACGATGATTGTGCCGGAACTGTACAGCCCCCTTTTTCAGACCGTGCCGGATCTGGCCCTGTGGGGAATCCGCCATGGAATCATCGCCGCCACCGTCGTCGCTCTGGTGGTGTATCTGATCATGCCAAGGGTTGTTCGGATGGTCGCGGGGTGGTTATTTCGTTAATACTGCCCCTCCAGCGTCACTGATCGGACAATGCCAGCCGAATTCCAGGGGCACCAAACACGCCTTCGAAAACACGCCTGAACCAGGCCATTCCATGACACCTTGAAACCGTATAGCTCCACCCGTTCAGCCATTTCCGGCAAGCAATTGCTCGAAGGTGGTGACGGTTCCGGGGTTGTCCGGTTCATAGCCCGGGAGATCGTGGATGCGGTCGACGAAGGCTTTTGAACGTATCAGTTCGATCAGATGGGATAGATCGCCCTGCTCCAGACGGTCTTCATGGCAAAGCAGCAGGTAATGCTCGCAGGCCATCTCCACGAAATCGAGATTGAACTGGCTGGCGGCCGCCTCCACACCGAAGCCTACGTCCGCCATTCCGGAAGCCACGAAAGCGGCAACGGCGGTGTGGGTGAACTCATGCTGGGGCGAGCGGTTGATGCTGTCCTCTGCGAGCCCGACCTGGCGCAGCAGCAGGTTGAACAGGATGCGGGTGCCGGAGTGTCGGTCGCGGCCGATAAAGCGGAGCCCGGAGTTGGCCAGCTCGGCCAGGCTGCTGACTTTCACCGGGGCGTCCTTTCGCACCATCAGGCCTTCGCGCCGGGTTACAAAACGAATCAGCCTGAACCGGTTGCCGGCCAGTTGGTGTTGGTAGTGGGCCATGATTTCCCGGGCCCGCTCCGGGTTAGTGGGAAAGTGGAAGCTGGCCAGGTCGCATTCGCCCCGGTTCAGGGCGGTCAGTGCTTCTTCCGGGTTGCGGTATTGCAGGTTGATTTCAACCTGATCTGAAAATTCCGGCAGCACCGCCACGGCATAACCGTGGCTGGCGTGCAGGCGCAGCACCGGGTGCTGCCCGGCCAGCAGTTGCTGGATCTGGTCGTTGAATTCGGAGGCCATGCTGTCGATCTGAGGACCCAACCGTGCCTTGACCCGCTGGTCGGCCCAGAGCAGCTTTTCACCCAGGGCAGACAGTTCGGTGCCGTGCCCCTTGCGCATCTCAACCAGTGGTAAGCCAAAGGTGTCGGCGCCCCGGTTCAGGAGGTTCCAGGCGTGTCGGTAGGAAATTCCGGCAGAGGTGGAGGCGGCGGTGAGTTTCCCGCTATCACGGATGTTTTCCAGCAAACGAAACAGCACCGGCTCAAACAGTTCACCGTCATCGGTATGGAAAACCCAGGCAGGTGAGATGGAGAGCTTCTTTTTATGCATGCCGGTTCATATTCCGTAGAGCGCAACGGAGTGCTAGCGTATAGGTATTGCAGTTTATGCACTATACCAGAATAAAAACAGATAGGAACAGTCATGCATATTTCAGAGCCAATACAACAACATCCGGGTGGCGCCACGATGCCCGGCATCGGCGACTGGACACCTGACATGATCCGGGACGAAGTGAACGCCCTGAAGCACAAGCCCGGCGCCCTGCTCCCCATCCTTCATGCTGTCCAGAACCGCATTGGCTACATCCCCGAGGGTGCGGTGGGCATCATTGCCGAAGCGCTGCAACAGACCCGCGCCGAAGTACACGGGGTGATCAGCTTCTACCACCATTTCCGCACACGCCCGGTGGGTAGCAACGTGATTCACGTCTGTCGTGCGGAGGCCTGCCAGTCCATGGGCGGTCGCGCCCTGGAAGCCCACATCAAGACACGCCTGGGTGTGGACTATCACGGCACCACCGCCGATAACGAATTCACCCTGGAGCCGGTGTACTGCCTGGGTAACTGCGCCTGCGCGCCGTCCATCCGTGTGAACGATGACATCCACGGCCGGATGACTCCGCAGAAGTTCGATCGCCTGGCGGACAGGCTCACCACGGCCACGCTGGATATCCGGTAACAGCAGGAGCATTGATCATGGCGACAAGAATCTATGTGCCCTGCGAAACCACCGCGCTGTCCATGGGGGCGGACGAGGTGGCAGGGTTAATCGTGCACTACGCGGGTATCCGGGGCGTGGATATCGAACTCGTGCGTAACGGCTCCCGTGGCCTGTTCTGGCTGGAACCCCTGGTGGAAGTGGAGACGGCCACCGGGCGGATCGGCTATGGTCCGGTGGAACCGGACGACATACCGGGACTGGTTGAGGCCGGTCTGTTCGAGGGTCAATCCGATCACCCACGGTTTCTTGGCCCGGTGGCGGACATCCCTTACCTCAAACGCCAGCAGAGGCTGACGTTTTCCCGCATTGGCATCACCGATCCGCTGTCCATTGCCGACTATCGTGCCCATGGCGGTTTCAACGGGCTCGACAAGGCCCTGTTGCTGTCTCCCCAGGCGATTGTGGATGAAGTGAAAGCCTCGGGCCTGCGCGGCCGCGGTGGTGCGGCCTTCCCTACCGGCATCAAGTGGCAGACGGTACACGATGAGCCCTGGCAACAGCAGAAGTACATCGTCTGCAACGCCGACGAGGGCGACTCCGGCACCTTCGCCGACCGGCTGGTGATGGAGTGCGATCCCTACATGCTGATCGAGGGTATGGCCATTGCCGGGCTGGCGGTGGGCGCCACCCAAGGGTTTATTTACCTGCGCTCGGAATACCCGGTGGCGCACCGCATCCTCGAGAACGCCATCCACCGTGCGGAAGCAGAAGGCTATCTGGGCGACGATGTCCGGGGCAGCGGCCGGGCGTTCCACCTGGAAGTCCGCCTGGCGGCGGGCGCCTATATATGCGGGGAAGAAACCTCGCTGCTGGAGAGCCTGGAAGGCAAACGCGGCCTGGTACGGGCGAAACCACCCCTGCCCGCCATCAAGGGGCTGTTTGGCCAGCCCACGGTGGTAAACAACGTGCTCTCCTTCGCGGCGGTGCCGTTCATCCTGGCCCAAGGCGGTCAGGCCTATGCCGATTACGGCATGGGTAAATCCCGGGGCACGCTACCGATCCAACTGGCCGGCAACATACGTCAGGGTGGCCTGATTGAGCTGGCGTTTGGTGTCAGCCTGAAGGAAATCCTGGAAGACTTCGGCGGTGGCACCTTCTCGGGCCGGCCCATGAAAGCCGTCCAGGTGGGCGGACCGCTGATGGCCTACATGCCCGAGAGTCAGTGGGACACGCCCATGGATTACGAGGCTTTCGGCCAACTTGGCGCGGGTATCGGCCACGGCGGCGTGGTGGTGTTTGACGACACCGTGGACATGGGCGAGCAAGCCCGGTTCGCCATGGAGTTCTGCACCGTGGAGTCCTGCGGCAAGTGCACACCCTGTCGGATCGGTTCGGTGCGTGGTGTTGAAGTGATCGACCGACTTCGCGCCGGCGAGAACCGCGAGGCCAACCTGGCCCTGCTGGAAGATCTGTGCGAGACCATGGTCGACGGCTCCCTTTGTGCGATGGGCGGTATGACCCCGTTCCCGGTACAGAGTGTGATGAAACATTTCCCGGACGACCTGACGGCCTGACCGACGCGAGTGGAGGCAATGGCTATGTTGCACTATTACGACCCGAGCAAGACCGGTCCCGGCATGAGCGGCCCCAACCCGGACATCGACTATGGTACGCCGCCAAGTACCTCCGAAACCCTGGTCAGTCTCTCCATCGACGGCACCGATATCGCCGTGCCCGAAGGCACCTCGGTGCTGCGTGCAGCAACCCTGGCGGGTATCAATATCCCCAAACTGTGCGCATCGGATAACCTGGAAGCCTTCGGCTCCTGTCGCCTGTGCGCGGTGGAAATCGAGGGGCGACGGGGCTATCCCGCGTCCTGTACCACGCCGGTTTCCGAAGGTATGGCGGTCACCACCCAGACCGGCAAACTGGCGAAGCTCCGCCGCAACATCATGGAGCTGTACATCTCCGACCACCCGCTGGACTGCCTCACCTGCCCGGCCAATGGCAACTGCGAACTGCAGGACATGGCCGGTGCCGTGGGCCTGCGGGAAGTGCGCTACGGTTTCGAGGGCGAGAACCACCTGGATGCGGACGTGGACGACTCCAACCCGTACTTCAGCTTCGACCCCAGCAAGTGCATCGTCTGCTCCCGCTGTGTGCGTGCCTGCGAGGAGGTTCAGGGCACCTTTGCGCTGACCATCGAAGGCCGCGGTTTTGACTCCAAGGTGGTGGCCAGCCAGAACGACCCGTTCATGGATTCCGAATGCGTGTCCTGCGGCGCCTGCGTACAGGCCTGCCCTACCTCCACGCTGATGGAAAAGAGCGTGATCGACGCCGGCCAGCCTGAGCACAGTGTGGTGACCACCTGCGCCTACTGCGGCGTGGGCTGCTCATTCAAGGCGGAAATGAAAGGCGACCAGCTGGTGCGCATGGTGCCCTACAAGGGTGGCGACGCCAACCACGGTCACTCCTGCGTGAAGGGGCGCTTTGCCTTCGGCTACGCCACCCACAAGGACCGCATCAAGGAACCGATGATCCGGGACTCCATCAACGATCCCTGGAAAGTGGTGTCCTGGGACGAGGCCATCACGTTCTCGGCGAAGAAGCTCAGGGACACCCAGGCCAAATACGGCCGGGAAAGCATCGGTGGCATCACGTCCTCCCGCTGCACCAACGAGGAAACCTACCTGGTGCAGAAACTGATCCGGGCGGCGTTCGGCAATAACAACACCGATACCTGTGCCCGTGTCTGCCACTCCCCTACCGGCTTTGGCCTGAAGACCACCATGGGCGAGTCCGCCGGCACCCAGACCTTCGATTCGGTGATGAAGGCCGACACCATGATCGTGATCGGTGCCAACCCAACCGATGCCCACCCGGTGTTTGCCTCGCAGATGCGCAAGCGTCTGCGCCAGGGCGCGAAGCTGATTGTGATTGATCCACGCCGCATTGACCTGCTGAAAACACCCCACGGCACCGAGGGCATCCACCTGCCCCTGCGCCCGGGCACCAACGTGGCCATGATCAACGCCCTGGCCCACGTGGTCGTGACCGAAGGCCTGGAAGACAAGGCGTTTATCGAAAGCCGCTGCGACCCGAAACACTACAACCAGTGGCGTGAGTTTATCGCCGAGGAACGCAACTCTCCGGAAGCCCTGGAGGCGATCACCGGCGTGCCGGCGGACCTGGTGCGCCAGGCGGCCCGCGCTTACGGCGAAGCGGGCAACGGCGCCATCTATTATGGCCTGGGCGTCACCGAGCACAGCCAGGGTTCCACCATGGTGATGGGCATCGCCAACCTGGCCATGGCCACCGGCAACATCGGCCGTGAAGGGGTGGGCGTGAACCCGCTGCGGGGCCAGAATAACGTTCAAGGCTCCTGCGATATGGGCTCCTTCCCCCACGAACTGCCGGGTTACCAGCACGTGGGCGACCCGGAAGTACGGGCCAGGTTCCAGGACGACTGGGGCGTGACCATTGACGACGAACCGGGGCTGCGGATTCCCAACATGTTCGATGCCGCCATCGCCGGCAGCTTCAAGGCCATGTATGTGCAGGGCGAGGACATTGCCCAGTCCGATCCCAACACCCAGCATGTGGAGGCGGCCCTCAGCGCGCTGGATTGCCTGATCGTGCAGGACATCTTCCTGAACGAAACCGCCAAGTACGCCCACGTGCTGCTGCCGGGCTCCACCTTCCTGGAGAAAAACGGCACCTTTACCAACGCCGAGCGCCGCATCAACCGGGTGCGCAAGGTCATGGCGCCGGTGGCGGGCCTGGAGGACTGGGAAGTGACCATGGCTCTGTCCAACGCCCTGGGCTACCCCATGCACTACAACCACCCTTCCGACATCATGGACGAGATCGCCCGGCTGACACCAACGTTTACCGGCGTCAGTTACGCGAAGCTCGACGAGCTCGGCAGTATCCAGTGGCCCTGTAACGAGGCACATCCGGACGGCACGCCCACCATGCACACGCTCGATTTCCCGATCGGCAAGGGCAGGTTCGCGGTGACCGAGTATGTCGCCAGCGAGGAGAAAACCAACCGCCGGTTCCCGCTGCTGCTGACCACCGGGCGTATCCTGAGCCAGTACAACGTCGGCGCGCAGACCCGTCGTACCCGGAACAGCGAGTGGCACCATGAGGATGTGCTGGAGATCCATCCCAGCGACGCTGAACTCCGGGGCATTCGTGAAGGCGACTGGCTTGGTATCACCAGCCGCGTGGGGCAGACGGTTCTGCGGGCGCGAATCAGCGACCGGATGCTGCCGGGCGTGGTTTACACCACTTTCCATCACCCGGGCAGTGGCGCCAACGTGATCACCACCGACAGCTCCGACTGGGCCACCAACTGCCCGGAATACAAGGTAACGGCGGTGCAGGTGGAGAAGGTGTCCCAGCCGTCGGAATGGCAGCGCCATTTCGAGCAGTTCGACCAGCGCCAGCTCGGGTTACTGAAACCTGGAGCTGGTCACGCGGAGCCGTCAGATGCCTCGGCGCTCAAGTAGTCCGGAATCAGCTGCCATGGCAGCCTCTGGCCCCGATTCGCCCAGCGATTTCCCGGCGGTCCGTCAGACCGTCGTGGAGGTTCGTGGTGGCATTGAGGGCGCGCCCGGGCCGGACCTTGTGGCCGAGGAAGTGCCCGTGGCGATGGTGTACAACGGCATCTCCCACGCGGTCATGATGGCCTCCCCCTGCGACCTGGAGGACTTTGCCCTGGGTTTCAGCCTCACGGAAGGCATCCTGGACCGCCCGGATCAACTGTTCCAGCTGGATGTGGTGACGGTGGAAGACGGCATTTCCATCGAGATGCACATAGCGGGCGAGCGTTTTGCCCGGTTGCGGGAACAGAGACGGAACATGACGGGGCGGACCGGCTGTGGGCTGTGTGGCACCGAATCCCTGGCCCACGCCGTCCGGGCGATACCCCGGGTTCCGGTTCACAGGGTACCGGGTGACGACCTGGTACAGGAGGCCCTGCGCAATCTTCGCAACCACCAACCCCTGCAGAAACAGACCGGGGCCACTCACGGCGCCGCCTGGTGCGATAGCCAGGGTCGCATTGGGCTGGCCCGGGAAGATGTGGGGCGCCACAACGCACTGGACAAGCTGATTGGTGCCCGTATACGGGAACACGGCGATACCGCCTTTGATGACGGCTTTGCGCTGATTTCCAGCCGCGCCAGTTTCGAGATGGTGCAGAAAAGCGCCAGCGTTGGCATCCCTTGCCTGGTCGCGGTCTCGGCGGCCACGGCCCTGGCTGTCCGGGAGGCGCGAAAGGCCGGCATGACGCTGATTGGTTTTGCCCGCCCCGGACGGCACGTGATCTACCACCGTGGCGGTGGCCAACCTTCTGAGGAATGCGAGGATGAGTGACCAACAGCTCCAGAACCTGATCAGGATGATCAACCAGATCAGCGACAATAACCTCCACCATGGCGATGAGGGCGAGGCGGCCGAGGTGGTTGCCACCCATATAAAGAAGTTCTGGGCCCGGAGCATGAAGCAGAAGATCATCGATTACGCGGAATCCGACGGGACCGAACTGTCCACGGTTTCCAGGCTGGCGGTCAAACGGCTGACGGCGCCCCAACCATCCTGAATCCGGTCTTGCCCCTGCCGTTTTTGGACGACTTGGTGTCGTATTGGATTTACCTCCCCCGGCCGATCAGGGCCACATTGAATCAAGGCCGCAGCACGTTGCTGGCGTTCATTGTGGGTAGAGGGGGACAAGATGGCACAACTACCAGAACGGGCGAAAGTCGTCATCATTGGCCAGGGCGGTATCGTCGGGGCCTCGGTAGCCCACCACCTGATTGAGCAGGGCTGGGATGACATCGTGGGACTGGAGAAATCCGCCATTCCCACGGACATCGGCTCCACCTCCCACGCCTCGGACTTCTGCTTCACCACCTCCCACGACAAGCTGAACATCTATACCACCAAGTACAGCCAGGCCTTCTATGAAAAGCGCGGCAACTATGTGAAGTGTGGCGGCATGGAGGTGGCCCGCATCGACGATGACGAGCGCATGGACGAACTGCGCCGCAAGGTAGGCTCCGGGAAGGCGTTTGGCACCAACGTCAGCATGATCTCGCCCAGGCAGGCGAAGGAGCTGTTCCCGCTGGTGGATGAGAGCCAGATCCAGGGCGCCATGTGGGACCCGGACGCCGGGTTGGTGGTGCCCCGTTCCCAGAAAGTCGCCGGCGACCTGGTGGAGGACGCGGTTGCTACCGGTAAGCTGCAGGCCTTTGCCTATACCCCGGCCATCCGTATCGATGTCCAGGACGGCCAGGTTCGCGGCGTTGAAACCCACAAGGGCTACATTGAAACCGAGTACGTCGTGCTCTCAATGGGCATCTGGGGGCCGCTGATGGCAAACACCGCCAATGCGCCCCTGCCGCTGATGCCGCTGGAACATCCCCTGCTCTTCTTCGGACCCTGGGACGAACTGGCCGGCACCGGCAAACAGATTGTCTATCCACTGTTCCGCGACCAGGGCAACTCCGCCTACGTGCGGGATACCGGCGACCCCGCCACCACCGAAGGTGGTCGTGTCGAGTGGGGCTACTATGAAGCCGAAAACCCCCGGCTGGTCTACCCCGGCGCCATCGCCGAGCCCGGCGAAGCGCGGATGTCACCGTCGATGCGGGATCTGTCCCTCGAACAGGTCATGGAAGCCTACGAAAAAGCCATCGACATGACCCCGATCCTGGGCGAGCTGGGCTGGGAGGACAAGCATTCCTTCAATGGCCTGCTGTCGGTGACCCCCGATGGTGGCTCATTGATGGGTGAGTCCCCGGAAGTGCGCAACCTGTGGTTCTGTGAAGCGGTCTGGGTCAAGGATGGTCCTGGCGCGGGCAAGGTCCTGGCGGACTGGATGACCCATGGTTCGCCGGACATGGATCCCCACAGTGTCGATATCGCCCGTCACTATCCGCTGCAGAAAACACCGGATTACGTCTACAACCGCTGCTACGAAACCGCGAAGAAAATCTACACTCCGGCGGTTCACCCCCGCGAGCCCTACCTGACCGGGCGCAGGATGCGCACCAGCCCGTTCTACCTGCGGGAAGTTGAACTGGGCGCCTATTTCATGGAGGCCGCTGGCTGGGAGCGTGCCCACGGTTACGCGGCCAATGAGTCCACCCTGCTGGCGAAATACCGCGACCGCATCCCGGTGCGGGAGCATGAGTGGGACGCCCGGCATTTCTGGGAGGTTTCCAACGCCGAGCAACTGGAGATGAGTGAATCCGTGGGCATGATCAACCTCTCCCACTTCGCCATTTTCGATATCTCCGGTGGCGACGCCGAAGCCCTGCTGGAATACCTCTCCGTCGCCAAGGTGGGCGGCACCACGCCCCACGGCAAAGGGGTCTACACCCACTTCCTCGATGCCCGTGGCGGTGTCCGCTCAGATCTGACCATCATCCGGCGTGGCGACAACGACTACCGGGTGGTCTGCGGCGGCGACACCGGCCACCGGGACTATTGCTGGATCAAACGCATCGCGCGGGAGAAAGGTCTGGACGATATCCACCTGCAGGACCGTACCGACGAACTGGCCACCCTGGGGCTCTGGGGCCCGAAGGCCCGGGAAACCCTGGCTCAGTTCGTCACCGACCCGGACGAACTATCGGCAGAGAACTTCCCCTTTGCCACCGCCCGTGAGCTGAACATTCGGGGCGTGCCGGTGTGGGCCTTCCGCATTTCCTACGTGGGGGAACAGGGCTGGGAGCTGTATTTCCCGTTCAGCTATGGCCTGCGAATCTGGGACCTGCTCTTCGAGGCGGGCGTGACCCCGGTGGGCATCGAGACCTACGCCAATACACGGCGGCTGGAGAAGAGCCTACGGCTGCAGAATGTGGACCTGGAAACCGAATACAACCTCTACGAAGCCGGGCTGCAACGGCCAAAGGTGAAGGACGCGGATTTCCACGGCAAGGCCGCCTATCTGGAACAGCGGGGCTGGCCGCAACAGGCCGCGTACCTGTGCACCATGACCATGACCGAACACCGGGACGCCAATGGCGTGCTGCGCTATCCGGTGGGCCAGTGGCCGATCCTCGATCCACAAACCGGCGAGGTACTGGTGGACAGCCATGGCCGCCGCTCCTACAACACCAGCGTGGTCTGGGGCCCGTCGGTGGGCCAGATCATCCTGCTGGGTTACATCCCGGTGGAGTATGCCCAGGAGGGCCGGGAGCTGACCCTGGAATACTTCCAGGAACACTACCCTATCCGCATCGAGGCGGTGGGCTACCGGGCACTGTTTGATCCGGGCAACGAACGGGTGAAGTCCTGACCGGCGTGGCGGCTCCCTACCTGGCGGTCAGCATTCGATGATGTTGACCGCCAGCCCTCCCCTTGCGGTTTCCTTGTACTTGTCCAGCATGTCGCGGCCGGTTTCCCGCATGGTGTGCAACACCTTGTCCAGGGAGACAAAGTGCCTGCCATCGCCCCGCAGCGCCATGATGGCCGCGTCGATGGCCTTCACCGAAGCCATGGCGTTGCGCTCGATGCAGGGAATCTGCACCAGCCCGCCGATGGGGTCGCAGGTCATGCCCAGGTGATGCTCCATACCGATTTCGGCGGCATTTTCCACCTGTTCCGGTGAAGCGCCGGTAGCCGCCGCCAGCCCGGCTGCCGCCATGGCACAGGCGGAACCCACCTCGCCCTGGCAGCCGACTTCGGCCCCGGAAATAGAGGCGTTTTCCTTGAACAGTACGCCAATCGCCGCCGCTGTCAGCAGGAAGCGGACAACGCCATCGTCATCCGCCTGGGGGCAGAACTCCCAGTAGTAATGCAATACCGCCGGGATAATACCCGCAGCCCCATTGGTGGGCGCCGTTACGATCCGCCCACCGGCCGCGTTCTCCTCGTTGACGGCAAGGGCATAGAGGTTCACCCAGTCAAGCGCACTCAGTGACGGCGAGATCAGGTCCACACGCGTCTTGTCCATCAGCGATCGGTAGAGCGACGCCGCCCTGCGTCGTACCTTGAGGCCGCCAGGCAGTTCCCCTTCGTGGCGGATACCGTTCCGGACGCACTCGCGCATGACCCGCCAGAGCCCGAGGATGCCGCTGCGGATCGCCTCCGGCGAACGCCAGGCCTGTTCGTTGGCCCACATAATGTCAGCAATGCTCAGGCCGTGTTCCTGGCACAGGGCCAACAGGGTTTTCCCGCTGTTGAAGGGATATGGCAGTGGCGTATCGTCTGCGCGGATTTCCGGGGCACCATCGCTGTTTGCGGCCACGACGAACCCGCCGCCCACGGAGTAGTAGGTTCGCTCACACAGGCAGTGTCCGTTCTGATCAAACGCCTGGCAGGTCATGCCATTGGGATGCGCTGGCAATGACTTCCGGCGGTAGTACACCAAGTCGGTACGCTCCAGGAAATGAATCGGGTGTCGATCGGCGAGGAACAGTGTGCCGGTACTCCGGATACGCTCAAGGCGGGCCGGCATCTGCTCAGGATCAATCAGGGCCGGCTGCTCCCCTTCCAGCCCCATCATCACGGCGGGGCCTGAGCCGTGGCCCTTGCCGGTGGCACCAAGGGAACCGTACAGGGATACCTTGAGCCGATGCACGGAAGCCAGCAGATCTTCTTCCTCCAGGGTACGGGAAAACCGGCGCGCCGCTTCCATGGGCCCCACCGTATGGGAACTGGACGGGCCAATGCCTGCCTTGAACAACTCAAACAGACTGACAGCCACTTTGCCGTCTCCTGCCTTGGGATGTGTACCTCAAGGGTAACGCCGCCGGTGGCCCACAGGCTGCTTGCGGACGACACCGGAACGATGATTTACGACAATCCTGGCGGTCGCCACACAAAAGAGACGTCGCATGTGGACCATTTCTCACGCCAATCTGTCGATTGTGGACCACTCGCCCACCAGGCGCAGGCATAGAATGGGGCCAAATCGGGACGGATCACTGACTGGGCTGTCTGATCCAGATATGCGATTGCACTATCCAATTGCACTATCCAGGTGCAACAACTAGTGTTCAGGTTGAGGCGATCAATACCGGCATATCGGGCATGAGGCGCCTCAACAGGCCAAGGCGGGGCAAGGGGGTCACCATGTCCACTGAATCAGGCGCTCATACAGACAGGCCCGCCAAGGAGCCCTATCGGGTCGGTTTCCTGCTGATCGAGAACTTCACCCTGATTGCCCTGGCCACGGCCGTTGAACCCCTGCGCATGGCCAACCAGCTTGCCGGCACCGAGCTCTATTCCTGGAAACTGCTTACCGCCGGGGGCGAACCCGCCCGCGCCAGCGACGGCATTACCATGCTGCCGGATGCCTCCATCCAGGAGGAGCACCGGTTTGACCTGGTGATCGTGGTGGCCGGCATTGATGTCACCCGGAGTTTTTCCCGCAAGGAGATCAACTGGCTCAAGCAGATGGCGCGGCGGCATGTCCTGCTGGGGGCTGTTTGCACCGGCCCCTATGTCCTGGCCAGTGCCGGCCTGCTGGACGGTCACTCCTGCAGTGCCCACTGGGAATGTCTGGAAGCCATGCAGGAGGGCTTCCCCCGGGTCCAGACCAACAATCGTCTGTTTACCATCGAGCGGGAACGCATGACCTGCACCGGTGGCACCGTGCCCATGCACATGATGCTGAGCTTCCTGGCACGACGCCATGGCCCGGAACTCAGCAACGCCGTCTCCCATATGTTTGTGTGCGACCGGGTGCGAGAGGAAAGCGAACAGCAGCCCATGCCCATGCATCCCCGCCTGGCCTGCGCCCAGCCCAAGCTGGCGGAAGCGGCCCAGTTGATGGAAGCCAATATCGAAGAGCCCATCGAACTGAAGGAACTGGCGACACTGGCGGGCATATCACGGCGGCAACTGGAACGGCTGTTCCTCAAGCACTTGGGCTGCACCCCCTCCCGCTATTACCTGCGGGTTCGCCTGAACCGGGCCCGCCGGCTGCTCAAGCAGACCTCCTGCTCGATCGTGGAAATCGCCTCCATGTGCGGCTTCGTGTCCGCCACCCACTTCAGCCGGTGTTACCGCAAGACCATGGGGCGGGCCCCGAAATACGAACGAATGCAAGTCTATTCCGGGGAAACCCCAGGCAGTGGGCTGACAGACACCATGGCCAGCCTCCCTTCCTCCTCCCTGCAGGCACTGAGGCGTGCCCGCACGGAACCGACTTATGGCATCTTCGAGGACACCGGCTCAGGTTAATCCCACCACCAGGCCATTTTCATCCAGCGCGATGTCCAGTGCGGCGGGACGGCGCGGCAAGCCGGGCATGGTCATGATGTCGCCACACACCGCCACCACGAACCCGGCCCCGGCGGCCAGGCGCACTTCCCTTACCGGCAGCCTATGCCCGGATGGTGCCCCTTTCACCGACGAGTCCGACGAGAAGCTGTACTGGGTCTTGGCAATGCACACCGGCAGGTGGCCAAACCCCAGGCTTTCGTACTCCTCCAGTTGCCGCTTCGCCACCGGGGTGAACTCCACACTTCCCGCATGATAGATACGGGTGGCGATGGTGCGGATCTTGTCCGCCAGGGGCAGGCTGTCCTCATAGAGGAACTTCACCTCCGGTGTGCCTTCGTCCATCTGGTCGAGCACGGCCTGGGCCAGTTCCGTGGCACCTTGGCCACCGGTTGCCCAGTGGTCGGCGGGCACGGCTTTTACCCCAAGCTCTTCACTGATGGATTGAACCAGGGCCATCTCCTCCTCGGTGTCGTCCGGGAAACGGTTGATGCACACCACCGGAGTCAGTCCGAACTGTTGAAGGTTGCGGATGTGTCGCTCCAGATTGGCGGCACCATCCCGCAGCGCAGCCAGGTCGGGAATCGCCAGTTTGCTTTGGGCAACACCGCCCTGCATCTTGAGCGCCCGAATGGTGCAGACAATCACGGCGGCATCAGGGCGCAAGCCGGTGTGCCGACACTTGATATCAATAAACTTCTCGGCGCCCAGGTCGGCACCAAAGCCGGCCTCGGTCACGACCACGTCGTTCAGGGCCAGCGCCGCACGAGTGGCCGTTACGGAATTACAGCCGTGGGCGATATTGGCAAACGGCCCACCATGGATAAACACCGGATTGTGCTCCAGGCTCTGTACCAGGTTTGGCTGCAGTGCCTCTTTCAGCAGGACGGACAGCGAACCTTCCATGCCCAGATCGCGAACAGTCACCGGGGTCCTGTCGGAACGCCGGCCAACGATGATATTCCCCAACCGCTGTTTCAGGTCCGCACGCCCGTCGGCCAGGCACAGGATCGCCATGATCTCGGAAGAGACGGTAATATCGAACCCGGTTTCACGGGGCACGCCATGGGCAGCGCCACCAAGGCCGCACACCATGTTGCGCAGGGAGCGATCGGTGATATCCAGAACCCTTCGCCAGCTTACATGGCGCGGGTCCAGGCCGGCTTCATTACCCCAGTGGATGTGGTTGTCGATCAGCGACGCCAGCAGGTTGTGGGCACAGGTAATGGCGTGGAAGTCGCCATTGAAATGCAGGTTGATATCCTCCATTGGAATCACCTGGGCCCGGCCACCGCCGGCGGCCCCGCCCTTCATGCCAAAGCAGGGGCCAAGGGAGGGCTCCCGCAGGCACACGGAAGAGCTCACCCCCAAACGGTTGAATCCGTCGTTCAGCCCCACGCTGGTGGTGGTCTTGCCCTCCCCGGCCGGGGTCGGGGTAATGGCGGTCACAAGCACCAGCTTGCCCCGGGGCGCGGTGGCGGAGGTATCCACGTATGCCATATCCAGTTTGGCCTTGTAGTGACCAAAGGGCACCAGGCTCTCCCCCGGCAACCCGAAACGCTGTTGGGCCAGCAGAAGTATGGACAGGGGCTGGACCGAGCGGGCGATCTCGATGTCGGGCGTGCCCGGCGGCGGAAACTCCGCAGGCACCGGTGTTGTCGATGTCAGTTTACTGTACTGAAGACTCATGGAGCTGGCCTCTCTGGTCCTCAAGGGACCCGCTATGCTCTTTAATCCATTGCGCCGATTGGCGCAGTCCGCCGAATGGGAAAAGATGGATGCCCCGTAGCAGGGTATCCGGGTTGTCCAGGCAATACCGGACCAGCGCACGCACCATGCCATCCGGTGTCCAGGCACGCAGCAGTCTGGTACTGCCCGGACGACGCAGCATCAGGCGGGCGGATGCGCCCACCCCACACTGCGCCGCGTAGGCCATGAGGGTTTTCACCCGCGTCGGCCCGGCCATGCCGATGTACACCGGCACCTCTTCCAGGATATTGCCCAGGCTCTGCAGCCAGTCGATCACCACCTCAGCGTCGAAGGTGAACTGGGTTACCACCCACAGCCGTGTCGAGGTCGTGCGGGCGTATTCACGCTTGATGCTGAGGGCCTGGATCAACGTGGCCCGGTCTGCCATCGGATGCCCGTCCGGATGAGCGGCGACACCGATACCGTGGAAGCGGAACTGGGCCAACAGGCCTGATTCGAGAACGGCGAGCGTGTCCGGAAAGGGGCCGGCGACCGCATCACTGTCGCCGGCAATCAGCAGCAGCCGGTCAACCCGTATTTCATCCATTTGTGACAGCCAGTCCCGCAGTTGCCCGCTGCTCTGGGCCATTCGAACCGGCACGTGAGGAATCGGCTGCATGCCGATTTCCAGCAGATGCCGGCAGGCATGCAGGGTATCGCTGAACTGGCCCTTTGGCAGGAAAGGCACGTAGACGCAGGTACCCCGTGGCAGCAAGTCCGGCAACTGCTCCTGGGTCAGTATCTGGCGGGGTGTTGCCTCGATGGACGCCCAGCGCACCAGTGACTGGAACCTGGCGGTGGCTTCCGCATCGCGGGAACTGAACGGCTGTTTGTCACTCACCAGTTTCATAAACCACCCATCCCATTGCTATCCGTTTTCACCGGCCAGGGAGCGGCCGCCGCCACCTGCCCTAGTCAGCGAAGTCGATGCCCTTCGCCCGGGCCCGCTCGCGGGCATTGGGATTCACCGACGGCCGGAACGGCACCTCAACCACTTCGGCCTCTACGTCGGTTGAGCCACCGGCATCGGCGTATTCCACTGGCAGATGAACCGTCAGCTTCGTACCAATGGCCCGCAGACCAAACGGCACATAGGCCAGCGCGATGTTGGTCTCCAGCTCGGGCGAGTACCAGGGCGAGGTAACGTAGCCTTCCGGCTTCCCGCCATCCGGGCCACTGACCAGCCAGAAATCATTGGCGTAGTCGGTCACGTGGCCGCCACCAAAGCGGATGCCGACCATGATATGGCTGAACGGTGGGCGCCCGGCATCCAACTGCTCACGAGCCTTTTCAAGCGCCTGCTTGCCGATGTAGTCTGCCTCCTTGTTGCGGGGCACCTGGTAGGCCAGGTTGCACTGGAACGGCAGGGTTTCCTGGTCCACGTCCTGACCCCAGGAGAGGATGCCCGCGGCAATCCGGCGATGATGGGCGGGGGCGATCACCCGCAGGTTGTGGGTCTCGCCGGCGGCAAGCACGGTGTACCAGAGATCCTCGGCGTACTTGGTGGCTTCCTTCAGGTAGATCTCGTAGCCTTTTTCCCCGGTGAAGCCGGTCTGGGAAATGATCACGTCGTGGCCGGCCACCTGGCCCTCCATCAGCCCATAGTAGGGAATGTCCTTCACTCGCTCCCCGAACAGGTCGACCATAAGCGCCTCGGATCTGGGACCCTGGATCTGTACCGGCGCCACGTCGATTTCCGCGATGCTGACATCGAAGCCCATGCCGATATTCACGCCCCGCAGCCAGAACTCCAGGTCACTGTCGGACAGGGAGAACCAGAACTCATCCTCGGCCACCCGCAGCAATACCGGGTCGTTGAGAATGCCGCCCTCCTCGTTGCAGAGGATGACGTACTTGCCACGCATGGGTTTTATTTTGGTGGCGTCGCGGGTGATCACGTAGTTTACGAAGCGCTCCGCATCCGGGCCCTTGACCTGGATCTGGCGTTCCACCGCCACGTTCCACATGGTGACGTCGTGGATCAGTGATTCGTACTCCACCATGGCGCCGCCGTCTTCAGGGCGGACATAGCCCCGGGGGTGGTACATGCGGTTGTACACGGTCGCCCGCCAACAGCCAGCCTCATAGGCCAGGTGCCAGTACGGCGACTTACGGACCCTGGTGGAAATCAGCATTTCCACCGGCGTGGGACCGGACTGGCGCAGGTTGATGGGAACGCGGCGATCAGACTGATCGACGCTTTCAGGCTGGCGCGCGGCACCGGCCCGCTGTCGTGGATAATCCTGAAGTGCGTGTTCGAACTTAACGGCCATTGCTATCTCCCCCTACCGGGTTGTTGATAGCTCTAATGTGATCCTGTTCGAGGTTATCGGGTTGAACCAATACGACACTGGCATAGCCAAAAACGTCAGAGGGGGGGGCATCGCCGCCGGCGGAATCAGCCGGCCTTCCGATGCAGCGCCCAATCGCAAAAGGTGTCAACCGGCATGGGTTTGGCAAAGTGGTACCCCTGCAGGCGATGACACCCCAAGGTGTGCAGGAGCGATACCGTGTCGGCGTCCTCAACCCCTTCGGCCACGGTTTCCAGATTCAGCGCGCGCGCCAGTTTCAGGGTGTTCTCCACAATCCACAAATCATTGCGACTGGAACACATCTGACTGATAAAGCAGCGGTCGATTTTCAGTTCATGAATGGGTAGACGGCTCAGGTAAGCCAGGGACGAATAACCGGTGCCAAAGTCGTCCAGGGCGATCTTGCCTCCACTGCCTGCAATCAACTTCAACGCGCTGATCACGGCGTCTATGTTGTGCATCATGCTTGTTTCGGTGACTTCGAAAATCATGCGGTCCATCGGGATGGCCTGTTCTTTCGCCCCGTTGAGCATAAAGGCAATGAAATCTGTATTGATCAGGTTTTGTACCGACAGATTCACACTGAGACTGATATCCAGTTTTTGCCGGTGCAAGTATTCAAGGGTTGCCCAGGACTCCCTGATCACAAAGCGC
The DNA here is from genome assembly GCF_036224885.1 of Marinobacter sp. OP 3.4. Classification (NCBI taxonomy): domain Bacteria; kingdom Pseudomonadati; phylum Pseudomonadota; class Gammaproteobacteria; order Pseudomonadales; family Marinobacteraceae; genus Marinobacter; species Marinobacter sp. OP 3.4. The sequence continues at coordinate 10,351 of NZ_JAVVLT010000067.1, read as the reverse complement.
GACAGCAAATCCATCAACCCGGCGTTTTCGGCAACATCGATAAACTCCCATGGCGGCACCGGTCCAAAACGCGGACTTGTCCAGCGCAGCAACACTTCGGCCCCTACCAATCGCTCCCCTGACTCGTTCATTTGCGGCTGCAGGTACAACTCCAACTCTCCCGCTTTGATGGCAGGAGGCAGAGCACTCATCAATGCCAATCGGCGGCGCGCAAAGGCGGAAATATCCCCGTTGTAGAGCTGCACCGGCACCTTGTTTCGGGCACTGCTGTCCCGCGCGGCGGAGGCATGCTGGAAAAGCTCGTCAGCGTCGCTCCCATGCTCCGGGTGTATCGCCACGCCACAGTGCAGGTTCATTAACAGCGGTAATCGAACGGCGTTTACCGACACCTCATGGTGGCCCAGAATTTGTTCAATAAAGAATTCAAGTTCGGTATCCAATTGGCTGAAATCTATCAGGAAGGCAACCGACCCAAAGCTGGGGATGGCAAGATACGCGGGCCCCCTATCTTCCAGACGAATAATCGAGGCGGGGCCGCCAAGGGCATGATTGATTTTATCCACCAGTTGGAGAAACATCTTCTCGGCCAGACTGTGGCCCATACTCGACGCAATCTCCGTCACCTGTGGATAGTGCACCAGGACCAGCGCCGCCCTGGTTTCACGGTCAACACTTTCCTGCAAACGCTGCCTGAGGAGCGACGCATTCGGCATCTGGGTCAGCGAATCGTGCATGGCCTGCTCCAGGGCCTTCAGGTGCAGCTTTCTCACCTGTTGTTCCGCTTGCTGCTGCCGACGCAGCGCAGCCATCTTATGGGACCGCTCTTCCTTGATGCGATGTGCCAACGCGAAGGATAACAGGAGCACTTCCGCAGCAGAGCCTGCGGCCATGGCGTGGTTGGTAAGGGCGTTCACCGGTAACAGATCGAAGACCGTCAGCAGGTACAGAAGCCCACCACCGGCAAAAGCCGCCCACGCCAGCACAAAGTAACGGGCTATGGCAACGCCTGCCAGCAAGCAGGCCACGCCCACGCTGATCAAAAGCACCAGCACCAGCACCCCAAGAAGTCCAGCCAAGCGCGTCCCATTCAACGGATCAAACAGGGTATACACGATAAGCACTGCGGCCAGGCCGGCCGCCACTTTCATGGTCCTGTCCAGGCGTGGCGAAAACCCGGGCCACCTCAGGAACTGGCGTGCAAACAACAAGGCACACAGAGACGTGAGTCCCGTACCAATCGGCAGTACATAACGCGTGAAGAGCGGGTCCTGTTGCCAGACAAACGTGCTTCCCACGCCTGAAATACTAAGCATCACAACACTAAGGGCAGCGACATACAGCACATAGTAACCATATGCCGCATCGCGAATGGACAGAAACAGGACCAGATTATAAATCGCCAGCGCACAAAGAATTCCAAAGTATCCGCCCCAGTAGAGGCTATGTGCCATGAAGCGATCAAACAGGTAGTCTTCGCGCCATAGTTCAACCGGGACCTGCAGCGATGTGGATGATTCCGCCCGAAGCACCAGGTCCAGATTTCCGGTGAGCCCCTGTGGAACAGGCAGCCCCACATTGTAGGCAGCCAGGTGCCGGTGGGTCTTGTGCACATCCTGACGGCTGTTTTGGTAGAGCACGGGCAAGCGGCCCTCACGCAACACGTACAGCTCCACCGCTTCCAGCAACGGATAGGGAATCACCAGGTACCACTGCTCACCGGTGGTTTCCGGAATTTGAACCGACGTTTTTACCCAGACAGGCGCGCTCGTGAAACCCAGGTTCAGCACACCCTCATCCGGGTTGGCGATCCACTCCCCCTGCCCCAGGATATCCTGCAGGGTCGCCTCACCACTGGCGTCTACCGAATAGGTTACCTGGTCATTCAGTGAATAATGATTACGGTCACCCCGGATCTCCACTTCTGCGTCTACAGCGGAGGAAAAGACCAGGGAAAACGCCAGGAGGATCCAATATGCACGCACTGATTGCCCCATGTTTCATGCCCTGCCCCCTACTCATCCAGGGGCCTGATCAGACGGCCAGTGAAGCCCATTTTCTCGGCCTGGAGGCAAAACGACTGAAAGTCGCCACCTTCAAGTTGGGGTTGTCGTAGCAACACCAGGGCCTCCACCAGGCAGCCAGGTATGTCGCGGTTGTTCCAGGCCGGCAGGCGCGGCCACATCAGGAACTCGGTATGGGAGAGGACCACTTTTTCTACGGCAATCTCCCTTTCCTGCAAGCTCTCCCGGACCGGCAGGCTGATGCAGGGATGGGTATCGTCTGCTATCAACGATCCGGTAGGCATGTGCTGGTATAAATCGAGTACCACATCGCCATGGGATGTAAGACCGATATAAAGTTTCTGATCGTGCAGCCGGGCGACATTCGAGGTACGCAATACCGTCCCCTCGCCTACCTGGCTCTCTTCATCCTGTTCGTAGCGCGGATCGAACGCGATCACCGTCGCGTACAGTCGGGTCAGGTCGTCGCAGACCGCATTACCTATACGCCCGGCACCGCCAAGCACCACGATACTGTCCTGCTGGGAATACTGGGGGCGGGACCGCATTTGCCGGGCCACATCCCAGATCATGTAACGTGTGCCGAGGCTGCCTTCGACCAGCGGATCTGAAATGTCGATGCCGGCCTTCATAACGAAGTTGGGTAGCCGGCCGACCAGGGCAATGCGCTTCACATGGGGGAAGTTCCGTTGCAGTTCTCCGATATAACGTCGAACTTTTTCGGAATCGGCCTGCAATTCGTGTTCAAGGGTCTGCGAGGCCACCACTAACCCTCGCGCTTCCTGGTTGCGGATGAAACCCAGCACAAGATTGGGCGGCATGTGTTTCGCCATCCTGGGCGTGAAATAGGTTTCGGCATCTCTCTCATTGCCATACACGGCAAACACAAAATGCGGTCGTACGAGAGCAATGATTATCGAACGTAGAAAGGTGTTCGCGGCAAATATGCCGAATCGGCGGCTACCCCGCCAAATCCCGCGTTTACTGCGTGCCCAGAGTCGCTGCCAGACGGGTGCCTGGTCATAGAGTTCTTTGAGTTCCTGATCCGAAAAGCGTTTTCTGCAAAACTGAAGGCCGATATGGGACTTGCCCATGTGCGCGACCATGGCCGGCAGGGTTATCTGGTGTTTGCCCCGGAATGAAATATCGACCACTTCGCCAGGGCGGATAAATAAGTGATTGGGCCGTTTTAACCGCAATCCGCTGGAGGATACATCCAGCGTGTTCGTGATTACTGTTTCGTCCGCATAACTGAGATCCACCGGAATACGGATCCCAGACCGCATATGCCTGCGATATTCTCCATGCAACTTACTCATGCGGATCTCCCTGTAGGCGAGTATGACGCGGACATGTAGCCCTTAGTCTGGACCAATCCCAGGCATGCTGCCATTTGCGTAGCGAAACAGACGCAATAAGGTGGAGACCGGTCTCTATCAGAAAATTCTGGTTGGATTATCCAGTTGAGGGGTTGTGTATAGCGCGCAAAAAGAGAGCTTATTCAACTCATGTCATCCATGGACTTCCGGATCCCAAGAGTGCTGTTGGCGGCATCCCGGACCTCCCGGTACCGGTCCGCGTTGTGGCTTAGCGTCTCGATATCGTGCTCGGGAAACATCTCTTTCAGCTTTTCACCGGCGTGTTCCTTCGAGAATATGGACGGCAGCATTTGCTCCACCGCCCGTAGCATCACTTCCGGCGACACCGAGGCCCCCGGTGAGGCCCCCAGCAGGGTCCCGTAGGTTTTATCCTCTGACACCAGGATCTCCGTGCCCATTTGCAGGTCGCCATCCTTGATGATCTGCACGCGTTGTCCGGCGTCCATGACTTTCCAGTCGAATTTCCGGCTCATTCCCGGAGCGAACTCATCCAGCTGCCTGAGCATGCTTTTTTCACCGGTGAACGTCTCCGACACCAGGTATTTGACCAGAGGGAAGTGTTCGAAGGTGACGTTCAGCAGTCCCGGGATATCATGCAGGCGCATGGCACGTAGGTAATCGATGAAACCGCGACCTTTCTCAAGGATCGGCTTGAATGACGCAAAGGGTCCGAACAGCAGGTAGTGCTGACCGTCCGACACCCGCAGATCCAGGTGGGGTACCGACATGGGCGGAGCACCCACCTTCGCTTTGCCGTAGGTCTTGGCGCGATACTGAGACGCCTGCTCCGGCGTAATGGCAGCCTGCAGGAAGCGACCGCCCACGGGGAATCCGGTGAATCGCCGACTGAACGGGAGATGGCTCTTTTTCAGGAGGGGGAAGGCGCCTCCACCCGCACCCACGAACAGGGTATCCGCCTTGTGCCGAATGGCTTTCCCGTTCTGCTCGGCTTCGATCAGCCAGCTACCGGCCGGGCTGCGGTGGACACGTCTCACATGGGTACCGTACTCAATGTTGACGCCCAGGCTCTCGGCGTACGCGGCCAGATGCTCGGTAAGCTTGCCGAAATTCACATCCGTACCCGTTTCAATGACGGTTGCGGCCATTTTCTGGTCGCGGGGGCGCCCCTCCATCAGGAACGGAATCCAGCTCTGGATCTCGTCAAAATCCTCGGAAAAGCGCATCTGCTCGAAGAAATGGTGGGCGGACATTTCATTGAATCGCAGCTTCAGTTCGTCAATCGACGGTTCGGATACAATCGTGCAGTGTCTGGTCTGATTGATGAATGTCTTCGGATCCTCGATGGCGCCCTGCCTGACCAGATACGCCCAATACTGCTTGGCAATATTGAACTGGGCATGGATCTTCAGGGCCTTTTCAACGGAAATGACCTCTTCGTCCACCGGTGTGTAATTCAGCTCGCAGTTGGCCTCGTGGCCGGTCCCGGCGTTGTTGAATACCCACGAATTGCCTGCCCCGGCGTGGTCCAGTCTCTCCAGTATGGTGACATCCAGGTCGGGAGCCAGCTCTTTTGCCAGCGCGGCAAAGGTGGTTCCCATGATGCCAGCGCCAATGATGATGACTTTCATAGAGTTATCTCGGTCTCTTAGGTATGGGGTGAAGCGGCAATGTGGGTCCAGTATTCATCATTAAGGCGGCACGGCGCCACCACTGACCATGACAGCATAAGCAAAGATCGTGAGTCTGCAAAAGTCTGGACTTGGTGTCAGGGGGCCATGGTCTGTTAATGGGTGTCTCTGGCCACGGGACTGTTGAATTCCGGCTTGTATCTCTGCAGACTTTCTGACTGGTTCGATAGCCTGACAGCCCGAGGAAAAGTTATGGCAAAAATCCTGGTAAGTGCCTGCCTCCTTGGGCATGAAGTCCGGTATGACGGTGGTGACCTGGCGGTTGGCGACCCCCGGTTCCGGGCGCTGCAGGATATCCATCAACTAGTTCCTTTCTGTCCTGAAGTGGCCTCTGGCCTGCCCACTCCACGGGCTCCGGCGGAGATCACTAACGGTGATGGTCGGGCGGTGTTGTCTGGCCACGCCAGAATCATTGATACCGACCGGCATGATCTCACCGAGAATTTCCTGACAGGCGCTCGACTGGCGCTGGCTCAATGTCAGGCAGAGCAGATCGAATTTGCAATCCTGGCGGAAAAAAGCCCTTCCTGCGGCAGCAATGTTATCTATGACGGGAGCTTTACTGGCACACGAGTTCCCGGGGTTGGATGCACAACCGCCCTGCTCCGGGAGAATGGCATAAAAGTTTTCAGTCAGAACGACATAGACGATCTTGTTACCATGTTACCTTAATTGAGGCCAGTCCCGCCTGGCTGGCGTTGTGACCGTCTTCGGATCACTCCGCCGCCTCAGGCGCACGCAGGGCCTTGCTGTAGAATCCGGACGGATCGAAGCAGCATACCCGCTTCTTGCCTTCCGCCAGTTGATCACAGGCATCGCGGATTCGCTTCGCCCGGGTTTTGGCCTGCTTGGCGGAAACAACCCAGTGAATCCAGTCCAGACGAGCGATGGTTGTGGTGCCCTCCCATACCTGACGGGCCTCCGGCGAGGCCGCAAGTGCTTCCGCAAGATCCGGTGGTACCTCGGGCTCCGGTTCCTTGTCCACGGGGCGAATTTCCAGCGTGACCGTATCGCCAACCTCCACGCCTGCCGCCTCCCTCAGCTCCCGGCTGACCCGGAGCCAGTGGCTCAACTGGCCGTCCGGTTCCAGTGTTTCCTGGAAGCCATGGCCGTTGAGAGCGCCTGCGACCGTGGTTCTGCCCCGCCTGGGGAGACTGTCACTGGCCTCCTTCGGAAGGATGACAAACGCCCAGGAGTCGTCATCGCCGGGCCTGGCCGGTTTGAGCAGTTTTACCTGGAACGACTTTGTGTCAGTTGAGGTCATATCGGTATCCGCGATTCAATCCGTCCAGGGCAGGATCTCAGGCGCTGAGTCCAAACATCTGCCCATGTTCGTCCCATTCCGAGTCCGGCACGATCACGATCTTGCCCAGGTAGCCACTGCCACGATTGACGAAGTAACGCTCCGCCTCGTGCAGGTCCGAGAGCCTGAAGGCTGCATGGAGGACCGGCTTGAGCTGGCCGCCCCGGATCCATTCCACCAATTGCTCCGCCTCCTCCCGGGTACCATGGGAAACGCCGAATATCTGCACCTGGTACAGGTAGATGCGCGTCCACATAATCTCCGAGAGATTACCGGCACTGGCACCTGCGATACTGAGTCTCGGGTAGTCCCTGCGCGAGTTCATGTCGAAGATCATGGTGTCGATGAAGCGATCCGTCATCTCACCGCCGGCCAGGTCCATCACCGCGTCGATGGGGGCGCCACCGGTAACCGCCTTGACCCGGTCCTCGAACCGTTCCATATCGGAGCGGTCCAGCACCGCCTCGGCCCCCAGGGCTTTCAGGGCGTCGGCCTTACTCTGCTGGCTCAGGGCATAGGGGATGGCTCCGACAATCCGGCAGAGCTGGATCAGCGCCGTGCCCACGCCGCCGCTGGCTCCGGTGACCAGTACCCGTTCTCCCGCCTTGATGCGGGCGGAAGTCATCATGTGATAGGCGGTCTGATAGGAACACATGCCCATGGCCGCCAGTTCGGCATCGGCCAGGTCCGGTTTCGGCACATGATGGAACTGATCGGACGGCACCGCCACGTATTCCGCGAAACCGCCGTCGGCGCCATGGCCGTAGTAGTCCGGCGTCAGGTTAATATCCCGACGTTCGTCGGCGTAGAGGTTGAAGTCCAGCAACCCCCGCTCACCAATGCGGGCTTCATCCACGCCCTCGCCCACGGCAACGACCCGGCCGACGACGTCCGCTCCCTGGATGCGGGGAAACGTCAGCGTCGGCTCGCCGCCCATGGCGAAGGAGGTGACATCGCCCTTCTCCTTCGTCGGGTACAGGCCTTCCCGGGCCTTGCGATCCGTGTTGTTCTTGGCGGTTGCCGTGACCTTCACCAGGACCTGGCCGGGACCTGGCTTGGGCGTTGGCACATCTTCCCGGTACTCCAGCTTGTCCACATCACCATGGCCCGTCAGCACCATCGCCTTCATGGTTTCCGGAATCGCGATTCTGCTCATGTTGAAGCACCTCTGGTCGCTGTGGTGATCGGTCGTTGGCCTGACTGAAAACGATAGCAAAGCCGGGGGAAAATCGCCTGCTGGATTTCCACCCTCCCAGGCGGATCAGCTACCCCGGAACCGCAGCGGTTCCACGCCTTGGCTGGCCAGTTCCGGAAAGTCATCGTGCATGGTCAGCGGGCTGGTGTTTTCCCGGGTGGCCAGGAACTCAGGGCGCTGGGATTCTGCGGCATAGGGCGATTCCAGGGTGTTGTCGATGCTGTTGTAGACAAAGAACAGGTTGGACCGGGGCCAGGGCGACATGTTCTTGTTCGAGGCGTGTAGGGTGTTGCATTCAAACAACAGCAGCGAGCCTGCGGGCCCCTTGGGCGCTTCGATACCGCCCCGGTTGGCCAGCATGGCCAGCGCGTCCTGGTCCGGCACCCCCAGCCGTTGCGTCTTGAGGGAGTCTTTCCAGTGAAGGTCCGGGGTCTCCCCGAAACAGGGAACAAAGTAATGGTGGGAGCCCGGGATCAGCATCAGCGGTCCGTTGAATTCGTTGTTGTCCGTCAACATCAGCGACGCGCTGACGGCCCGCATCCTGGGCATGCCGTCTTCACTGTGCCAGGTCTCGAAATCCGAATGCCAGTTGAAACCGCTGCCCTCGAAGCCGAACTTGTCGTTGATCCTGGACTGGTGGATGTAGACCTCACTGCCCAACAACTGCCTTACCATACCCAGGATACGGGGGTCCCTGGTGAGCCGGTTGAAGTGCTCGGAGATCTGGTGCATGGCGAAGACCGAACGGATGTCTCCACTGGCCGGGTCCTGGATCACCTGGTCCGAGGCCATCAACTCGCTGTCCTGGGCCATCTCGCGAAGTTCCGTAAAGAAAGGTGCCATCCGCTCCTGGTTGAAGAAGCCCTCGAACCACAGGAACCCATCCCGTTCGTACCGCGACAGGGCCACTTCATCCAGCGGGCCGTGCCAGCGAAACTCGTTCCGGGAATGAATGACCGGATCGAGACGGACGAAGGGATTAATCCGTTCATCGGACTCTTTCAGGCGTGAAGGAAAAGGATCGTATCTGCTCATGGGAACGACTCCTCCTGTCTGCAAACCGGGACTGCAGTCTCCGGAGGGAATGAAATGTCGGCTCACCCACTATTGGGAATGGCACATCCAGAGCGGTGTCAGTGTTTCCAGTAAAAGTCCGCAGGTTCGCATTGGTCAAGTTGCCTGTCGTCCATGTTCTGACTCACAGTTTGATGACACAGGGATGACTTTCCGGGCTCTTTGACAAATCGCTAATAACCATGGGCCGTTGATACAGTGTAGGATGCTGCCATACACTTCCTTGTTCACATAATCTTGCAATCCCGGGAACACAACGCATGTCATACGCCAGAATTACCGGTACAGGATCCTATCTGCCGGAAAAGGTCTTAACCAACAAGGACATGGAATCCATGGTCGACACCACCGACCAGTGGATCCGGGAGCGGACCGGGATCGCACAAAGGCATGTGGCCGCCGAGGGCCAGACCGCCGTGGATCTGGCCGAACAGGCGTCACGACGGGCCATGGAGGCGGCTGGCGTTGCCGCCGACGATATCGACCTGATCGTCTTTGCCACCTCCACGCCGGACAAGATCTTTCCCAGTTCCGCCTGCATCCTGCAGGCCCGTCTCGGCGCCCAGGGTTGCCCGGCCTTCGATATCCAGGCGGTGTGCAGTGGCTTTGTCTACGCCCTGTCCACGGCGGAGAAGTTCATCCGCACCGGTGCCAGCAGGAAGGTGCTGGTGGTGGGCTCGGAGGTCTTCTCGAAGATCGTCAACTGGGAAGATCGGGGTACCTGCGTGCTCTTTGGCGATGGCGCCGGCGCCGTGATCCTTGAGGCCAGTGAGGAAACCGGCATCATTTCCGCCAAGATCCACGCGGATGGCCGCTACGAAGACCTGCTGCACGTTCCCTGCGGTATCTCTTCCAACTACGAGCAGGTCAAGGCCGGCAATGCCTTCATCGAGATGAAGGGCAATGAAGTGTTCAAGATGGCGGTCAACACCCTGGGCCGGATCGTGGACGAGACCCTGGCCGAGACCGGTATGGACAAGTCCGAAATCGATTGGCTGGTGCCCCACCAGGCCAACCTCCGCATTATCTCGGCCGCCGCAAAAAAACTGAACCTGCCCATGGATCAGGTGGTGGTCACGGTGGACAGGCATGGCAACACGTCAGCCGCCTCCATTCCCCTGGCCCTGGACGTGGCCGTGCGGGACGGGCGGATCCAGAAGAACCAGGTGGTAATGCTGGAAGCGTTCGGCGGCGGCTTTACCTGGGGTTCGGTCCTGCTGCGTTACTGAGCCCTGCCCCGGGCCGGTACACTCTCAAGGCGCCAAATAGGGGCGTAGTACTCCCTGTGCGGTTTTCCTTGAGCCCTGTTAAAGGACTCCATTAGACTGGTTAACAGAATCATAACAATAACCCGTCTGTTGGAGGTCGCCATGTCCGATCAGTCATTCCAGTCATTCTCTGAATTCTACCCCTATTACCTGGACGAACACCGGGACAGGAACTGCCGGCGACTGCATTTTGTTGGCAGCCTGCTGGTCCTGGCGGTACTTGCATCGGTACTGCTCACCGGGGCCTGGTGGTGGCTACTGGCCATTCCGGTTATCGGCTACGGCTTCGCCTGGGTTGGCCATTTCTTTTTTGAGAAGAATCGCCCCGCCACCTTCAAGCACCCGCTCTACAGCCTGATGGGGGACTGGGTGATGTTCCGGGACATCCTGATCGGGCGGATTCCGTTCTAGGAGTCTGCGCGGTAGAAATCGCGCCAGGCGAGAGCGTCCCACTTTGAGGCC
>NZ_JAVVLT010000066.1:0-4357 GCF_036224885.1 Marinobacter sp. OP 3.4 | reverse complement strand
TTCCTTCTTCAGGATCTTGCCCACCGGGTTACGGGGAATGGCGTCAATCAGCTTCATCTTCTCGGGCAGCTTGTAGACGCTCATACCCTGTTCCTTCAGATACTCGTTGATTTCCTCCAGGGTCGGTGGATTGGTCTCATCCGCAGGCACCACGCAGATACAGACCCGCTCACCCATGATGTCATCCGGCTGGGGTATCACGGCCACATCCTGCACTTTGTCGAAGCCCAGCACCGCGTTCTCCACCTCCACACTGGAGATGTTGAACCCGCCGCGGATCACCATATCCTTCTTGCGGTCATAGAAGCCTACGTGCCTGTCATCCTGCACGATGAAGAGGTCGCCAGTGCGGAAGAAGCCGTCAGCGGTAAAGGACCGCTCGGTGATGTCCGGCCGCTGGAAGTAGCCGGCAAACAGGCCGGGACTGCGGTAGCACAGCTCGCCGATGCCGCCGGGTTCGGTGATTTCCTCGTCCCGGTCACCGAGGATCTTCACTTCGACCCCATAGATGCCCGAGGGCCACTCGACACCTTCCTTACCCCACCAGGGCAGATGATCCACCCGCATTTCCAGGTCCGGCACGTCCGCCGGGCCGGCCACCAGGCTGGTGCCCTCGTTCTGGCCCCAGATATTGACGATGTCGATATCCCAGCGACGCTTGAACTCCTGCATGGACCAGGCCGACGGCGGCGCCGAACCGGTAGTGATCGTCCGCACGCTGGACAGGTCCAGCTGGTCCACGTTGGGCAGCTTGGCGATCATGTTCAGCATCGCCGGTACCAGGATGGTGTACTGAATACCCTCCTCAGTCAGCTGCCGCAGCAGGATCTCCGGGGTGATGGGGTGGTGCAGCACCAGGGTGCCTGCCGCTGCCAGCCAGGGCACGTAGTTCACCCCCACCGCGGTCATGTTCACCAGCGGCGCCACGCACAGGATTCGGTCTCCCTGCTGCAGGCCACAGGTCGTGAACACCAGGCTGATCAGGTACTCCCAGTTGTTGTGACTCATGGGACAGCCCTTGGGGTCCGCCTCGGTACCGGAGGTCCAGCACAGGGTGAAGATGTCGTTGGCATCCACCGGCACCTCCGGTGCCTGGCCAGGCTCGCCGCGGGCGATATCAGTCAGTTCCTGCAGGCCGATGTAGTGCTCGAAGCCCAGTTCCTTTCCCAGGGCCTGATAGTCAAAGCCATGGAACGTTTCAGCCGAGACGTAGAACCTGGCCCCGGTCATGTCTTTCACATAGCCCACGTCCTTGCGGCGCCACTGCATGGGCAGGGCGGAAAGCAGGCCGCCGGCCTTGGCGGCGGCCAGGTACAGCATGGCCAGCTCCCACACATTGGGCAGCTGGGCCACCAGTACGTCGTCCTTGCCGAAGCCCCGGCGTGCCAGTTCGGCGGCGGTGGCATCCACCGCCCGGCCAAACCCGGCCCAGGTCAGCCGCTGTGCCGGGGTGCCCACCAGTTCCTCCCGGTTGGGGGGATCCACCACCGCTTCCCGGTCCGGATGGGCGGCGCAGTTGTCGGCAAAGCGCTGGAGCAGATTCCGGTCGCTCCAGTACCCCTTGCCGGTGTACTCGTCGATCAGTTCAGGTTGATGCAGGATCATGGTGCGGCTCTCCTGTCGCGACGGTCTTGTGGTTTCAGGACGTCACAGGCCATGGCGACCCACATCCACTTTCGAGAAGACTTCCTGCCAGTAGAGCTCGGCCAGGGCGTCGCTGCTGTCAACGCCGTCCACCAGGGAAACCCATTTCTCGAGGATCGGACGGAAGGTCTCAATCATGTCGCCGGCGTTGTTGACATCGTATTTTTCCGCATAGGTGGCGGCCATGTTGTCCAGATCCTGACGGATGAATGCCCGGGTCCTTTCCTTCAAGGCATCGCTGGCGTCGTGGATAGTGACCCGGTCGAGCTCTTCGGCGGTCTGCATGTTGTCCCTGGCCGCCTCGGCATAACCCCAGCTCAGTTCCGCGGACAGCACTGCCGAGGCGTGGAGCACGGCATTGCGCTCGTCCTCACTCAGGCTGGCCCAGGCATCCTGGTTGACGGTATTGCCCACCCCCGCGAACACACCGCCCGGGGCACCGGTGGTGATGTCCGATACCACCTCCATCAGCTTGACAATGGTCAGCTCCGGCGCGGAATGGATGGTGCAGTCAACCACGCCCTGACTGAGGGCTTCGTAGGTCTCGTGCTGCGGCACCGATACCGGTGAAGCACCAAGATCTTCAGCCCAGCGGGACCACTGGGCTCCGCCGATCCGTACCCGTTTGCCTTCCAGTTCTTCCAGGTTCCTGACCGGTGTATTGCATAACATCATGTAGGGCGAAGTGCCGCCGCCACCGATAAATACCTGGTTCTGGGCCTCGAACTCACCGGTACACTCCGGGCAGTGGTTGAACAGGTATTCGGACATCGCGCCGGCATAGGCCAGGCCCGCCGTATCCGCCGGTGCATCGGTCAGCTCCAGCAGCATGGAAACCTCGGCCGCCAGGTTGGTGCTGGGAAACTCCGCGGGAAAGTAGGGGGTCAGCACCAGCCCGATGTCCGCCATCCCGTCCCTTACACCGGAGGGGGTTTCGGAGAAGCTCAGCAGCGACTGGGGGTAGACCTTCACGCTGAGCGCGTCATCGGAATAGTCCGCCATGGCATCGGCAAAGGCATTGCCCGCCTCGGCACCGATGGACTGGGGCGCGTAGCCGGTGGCATAGCTGAGGGTGCGGGCATCGGCAGCGCCCGCCAGCAGGGTGCCGGTTACGGCCAGTGGCAGGGCAATCCGGGTAACACGGGTCCTTTTCAGAGAATGCATAACAGCTCCTGATCAGCACCCGCTCCGGGTGCCTTTGTTGTTGTGTGATTGCTGTTGAATGAGAGCCGGGCAGTACCGACCACCGTTCAGCTTAGGAAGGCCGACGGAAATGATCGTCGTCCGTTCCGACGAGATCTCCGCCACACCAGCCGTCGGTAGGCGGGTCAAATCGTCGAATCAGACGAGGTCGACACCATTCTGGTAGAGGACACTGGGCCAGACATCCTGCTACAAACACAACAACGCCAGGAGACTGCCATGCACGGACTGATGCAAGACAAGCCCCTGCTCATCTCGTCACTCATTGAGCACGCGGCGGCGTTCCATCCGGAAGCCGAGATCATTACCAAAACCGTGGAAGGCCCCATCCACCGGTCCAACTACCGGGAACTGCGCGACCGCTCCAAGCGGGTGGCCAACGCCCTCAAGACCCTGGGCATCGACTTCCAGGACCGGGTGGGCACCCTGGCCTGGAATACCCACCGCCACTACGAGCTGTATTTCGGCGTGTCCGGCAGCGGCGCCATCCTCCACACCATCAATCCGCGCCTGTTTCCGGAGCAACTGACCTATATCATCAACCACGCCGAGGACAAGGTGCTGTTCTTCGACATCACCTTTGCCGATATGGTCAAACAGCTGGCGCCACAGCTGGAGAGCGTTGAGGCCTTTGTCGCCATGACCGACCGGGCTCACATGCCGGACATCGACCTGCCCAACCTGCACTGTTACGAAGACCTGGTGGAGGCCGCCAGCGAGGACTACGAGTGGCCGGAGTTCGACGAACGCACCGCCTCCTCCCTGTGCTATACCTCCGGTACCACCGGCAACCCCAAGGGGGTGCTCTACGGCCATCGCTCCACGGTGCTGCATTCGCTGATGCAGGTAGCGCCGGACGCCTTCGAAATCAGCAGCAAGACCAACATGCTGCTGATTGTGCCCATGTTCCACGCCAACGCCTGGGGCGTGCCCTACTCCGCGCCCATGGTGGGCGCCAAGGTGGTGCTGCCCGGCCAGCACCTGGACGGAGAGAGCGTGTACAACCTCATGAAGGAGGAGAACGTCACCTTCTCCATGGCGGTCCCCACCGTCTGGCTGATGCTGTTCCAGTACATTGACGCCACGCCCGGCGCCAGCCTCAATGAGCTGAACCTGTCCGGTGTGGGTGTCGGCGGCTCCGCCCCCCCGATCGCCATGATCGAGCGATTCCGCAAGTCCGGCATCGATATGGTTCAGGGCTGGGGTATGACCGAGACCAGTCCCCTGGGCGTGATCAACAAACCCCTGCCCAAGCATGACAGCCTCAGCCATGAGGAACTGGCCAGACTCAAGACCAAGGCCGGCCGGGGTATCTGGGGGGTCGAGATCAAGATCGTCAATGACGCTGGCGAGCGTCTGCCCTGGGATGGCAAGACGTCCGGCCATTTCTATGTGAAGGGACCCTGGATCGCCAACGGCTACTACCGCCAGGAAGGGGGCAGCAAGCTGGACGATGAGGGCTTCTTCCCCACCGGTGACATCGGCACCATTGACCCGGACGGCTTCCTGC
>NZ_JAVVLT010000065.1:0-53797 GCF_036224885.1 Marinobacter sp. OP 3.4 | reverse complement strand
CCCTCTCCCCAACGAGGGAGAGGGCCAGGGAGAGGGGGAGCGCCCGCAGGGCGCCATGGGGAAGCAGGAAGGGCTGACTGGCTAGCCGGCCATGGCCAGCTCGGCATCCAGGTCGATGCCGAAGTCCCGCATCTGGGCGAGCTTGTAGCGCAGGGTCCGGGGGCTGATGCCCAACTGTTCCGCGGCACGGTTGCGGCGGCCCCGCTCACGCTTGAGGGTGTCGATGATAATGCGGAACTCCCGGCGGCGGATTTCATCTCCCAGGGAGCCACCATCGTCCTCCAGTTCCGGCGGTGTTGCGGCGACTGTCTCCACAGGCGTCACGGAGCCCGTGTCGGCCACGTCGGTTCCGGCATGGGCCGGTTGTGACGGTGCCATGGCCGCCGAAGGCCGGGGCGAGCCACCAAGGCCGGTAATGCCCATCTCCAGGCACAGGTCCTCCGCCTGGATCTCCGCGCCCTGGTGCAGTACCAGGGCCCGCTGGATGGCATTATCCAGTTCCCGCACATTGCCAGGCCAGGAATGCTGCCGCAGTGCCTGGCGTGCATCTGCCCCCAGGCTGACGCCGGTGAGCTTCATCTTGCGGCTGTGCTGGCGCAACAGGTGTTCCGCCAGGGGCAGGATATCCCTCGGGCGGTCCCGCAGCGGGTGCCAATGCATGGGCAGCACGCTCAGGCGATAGTACAGGTCCTCCCGGAACTTGCCCTCTCGCACGTACTCCGCCAGGTCACGGTTGGTGGTGGCCAGGACACGGACATCCAGGTTGATGGTGCGGCGTCCGCCGACCCGCTCCACTTCACGTTCCTGCAGCACCCGCAGCAGTTTCGACTGCAGGCCCAGGTCCATCTCCGAAATCTCGTCCAGCAGGATGGTGCCACCATTGGCCTGCTCGAACTTGCCCGGTGACGAGGCATGGGCGCCGGTAAACGCCCCCTTCTCGTGACCGAACAGGATGGCCTCCAGCATGTTCTCCGGAATGGCCGCGCAGTTGATGGCCACGAACGGCTGATCATCACGGCTGGAGTTCTGGTGGATAAACCGCGCCAGCACTTCCTTGCCGGTGCCGCTCTCCCCGGAGATCATCACCGTGGAGTCGCTGGCGGCCACCTTCTTCGCCAACTGGAACAGACGCTTGCTGATGGGATCTTCCGCCACCGGGTCGTCGCTCCGACGGTTACGGCGGGCACCGGCACCGATCACCTTCTCCACCGCGTCCACCAGCACCTGGGGTTCGAACGGCTTGACCAGGTAATCGATGGCACCGGTCTGCATGGCGTTGACGGCATCACTGATCTGACCGTAGGCGGTGATCAGCATCATCGGCAGGCCGGGATAATGCCGCAGCACTTCCGCCAGCAGATCATGGCCGGACATGCCCGGCATGTTGACGTCGCTGACCACCATATCCACCGGCCCGCGGGCCAGTTCTTCCAGGGCCTTTTCACCGGTGGCGGCTTCCCGCACCCGGAAACGGGCCAGCTCAAGGGTGGTGACCAGCGCTTCACGCAGGTCGTGGTCGTCTTCAACGATAAGAATCTGGGGTCGGGCCATGACGTCCTCCGACTATCCTTCCTGTCAGGAATGTGTGGTCTGGTTATTGGGCGCGGTAGTGGTACGGGCCGCCGGCAGCCGGATCGACGCACAGGCGCCTCCCCGGGGCATGGCAGCCAGGCTGAACTGCCCGTTGTGGGCCTTGACCACTGCCTGCACCACGGCCAGCCCAAGGCCGGTGCCGTGGGACTTGGTGGTGTAGAAGGCTTCCATCAGTTCGTTGACCTTGTCCCCGGGAAAGCCCGGGCCATCGTCCACCACGGCAATCTCCAGCTCGTCCCGGGTACCCACCAGGGTCAGGGCCACCTGCTTCGCGCCGGCTTCCAGGCTGTTGTTCACCAGGTTGATGCAGGCCCCCACCAGGGCCTCGCGGTTGCACATCAGGGGGACCTCCGGACCGTCGGCGCTGACCATGACCTGTTGATCATCGGCCAGTTTCAGCCCATCCACCGCTGCCTGCAGACCTTCCGCCACCTGCCCTGAGGACAGTGCCTCCGCAAGACGGGTCTCACCCCGGGCAAAGGTCAGCATGTCCCGCACCTGGGACTCCAGGTGGGTAAGCCGGGACATCAGGCGGTCGGCACAGCGCTGGCGCAATTCCTCGTCCAGGTCCGGCTGGGACAGGTGTCCACCGTAGAGGATCGCCGCCGACAGTGGAGTACGGATCTGGTGGGCCAGGGAGGCGACCATGCGGCCCATGGCCGACAGTCGCTGGGCATGGGCAAGCTGGGCCTGCAGCTGGCGGGTTTCGGTCAGGTCGGTCAGCAGGATCAACTGGCCCGGCTCATTCTCCATGGTCCGGATCTCGATGCTGACGCGACGGCCATCCTTGAGGGACACCTCATGGCCATCGTCCCGCCGGGGGGCAAAGCAGCGCTGGATAACGCTCACCCAGCGTTCGCCTTCCAGCGGCTCCCCCAACAGCGCCACCGCTGCGGGATTGCACTGGGCCACGGCGCCCTGGCTGTCCAGCACAATCACACCGGCGGGCAGTGCGGAAAGCAGCGTCGACAGGCGATCCGCCAGCCGCTCCTTCTCCTCCAGTTCGTGCTGGCGCTGGCGGGTCTCCGCGGTCAGTTCACCGGAAAGCTGGTTCACCCGGGACTCCAGGGTGCGGTAGGAGTCGGTAATCTGCCGTGACATCTGGTTGAACAGGTCCAGAGCCGTATCGACGGCGGCATCCTCATTCTGCGATGGAAACAGCGCGGTTACCTTGTCATTGGCTTCGGCCGCCGCGTTGGTCGCCGAGCCGGACTCCCCGGAACGGGAGGCAGGTATTGCCGTCTGGAACTGTCTCATGCTTCCCCCTGACCATAATGTAATGAATCAGGGGCGAATTAGCAGGAGCCGTGCCAGGTAATATTTCTTCTTTATTTACAATGGGTAAGAAGAGAAAAATAGAATTGGAACCGGATTGAGAGAGGAAGCTGACAAAAAACCGTCAGCCCTCTTCTTCCTCCCGGAGACCGTACTTGCGAACCTTTTCCACCAGCGTGGTCCGTCGGATACGCAACTTCTCCGCAGCCCGGGCGACCACCCCGTTGGTCTCGTCCAGGGCCTGCTGGATCAACTGCTTTTCCAGGTTCGACAGGTAGTCCTTCAGGTCAATGCCGTTGACCGGCAGCAGCGCCGGGGCGTCCAGGCCCACCAGGCCCGGCACGCCCGATGGCATGGTGCTGTCCTCCATGACCGGCGTCTCGTCATAGTCATCCACGTAGCGGAACTTCTTCGGCAGCTCCTGCACACCGATCACGCCAAAGGGATGCATGATGGCGAGGCGCTCCACCAGGTTGGCCAGCTCCCGCACGTTGCCGGGCCAGTCATGGCGACACAGGCTCAGGATGGCGGCGGAGTTGAGTCGAAGGGAGCCCCGCTTTTCCTTTTCCATGCGGGCAATCAGTTCGTTGATCAGTAGCGGAATGTCCTCCGCCCGTTCCCGTAACGCCGGCATCTCGATGGGAAAGACATTGAGCCGGTAGTAGAGGTCCTCCCGGAAATCCCCCTTCTCGATCATGTCCTCAAGGTTCTTGTGGGTGGCGGCAACAATCCGCACATCGGCACTCTGGGTACGGTTGCTGCCCACCTTCTCGAAGGTGCGCTCCTGCAGGACGCGGAGGATCTTCACCTGCATGTTCAGGGGCATGTCGCCGATTTCATCCAGGAACAGGGTGCCCCCTTCCGCCAACTCGAAACGCCCGACCCGGGCAGTGATGGCGCCGGTGAATGCCCCTTTCTCGTGGCCAAACAGCTCGCTCTCCAGCAGTTCCGCCGGTATCGCGCCACAATTGACCGGGACAAAGGGCTTTTCGCGGCGGGGGGAGTGGTAGTGCAGGTTGCGGGCCACCACTTCCTTGCCGGTACCGGACTCGCCGGTGATCAGCACGCTGACGTCCTTGTCCGCCACCTGCGCCATCAGTTCCCGCACGCCCTTGACGCTGCGGGAGGTTCCCACCAGGCTGCGGAACAGCATGATGCCCCTTTGCTGCCCGGGGCCGCGACCACGGCTGCGCAGGTACTGGTCACGGAAAATCTGGGCGCGGTACAGGGAATCCACGAACTTGGTGTAGTTGGGTGGCCACTCAAGGCGCGCAATGACCCGCTCCCGGCAATCGTCGTCCAGGGCCTCCAGGTCCGGATTACCCACCACCAGGATCGGCAGGCCAGGTTCCGCACTGCACACCATGCCGATGTCATCAACAACATCCGCCGGCTCCTCGCTGGCAATAATCGCCACCCCAAGGTCGGCCCGGGCCTGCTCATCATCGGTGGTCAGTAAATCGCGGGAAGGCCCGTCATCCAGGACGGTTTCCTCGCCCACAAATTCAAGAATGGTCTTCAGATCTCTGGCTCGTGACGCGTCCTTGCTCAATACCAGCACAGTATCGGTCATCGACATGCAGATGAAATCTCTTGGTCAGCGCAGCGTTGTGGTTCCGTGCGGGTACACCTGTCGGGGACGGCAGTTTCCGCACGCTCTTCTTCCGGCGCCTGTGAGGCTACGGAGTCTTGATTATTTGTGCGGTATTTAAGACGTTAACGGAGAGAGAGTCAATTTTATGACGCAAAGGACCAGTGCGGATCTGTCACCGCTCCCATCCCGACGGGTACCCGACCTCGCCAAGGAATGCGGATCACCGGTTACGGCTCGACACCCTGGCATAGGCATTGGCCGCCTTGCGGTTCTGGCCCGCCTGCTCCAGCGCATCCCGGGCTTCGTCCCGGGCCTCCCGGGCGGCGGCATCGGCTTCCCGGACAAAGCCGTCCAGTTCGGAGAGCCGCTGCTGGACCGCCTCCAGCGGCAACTGCTCCCGCTCCAGGGCCTTCATCACCGGATCAACGAGATTGCGGACATCACGATTCAGATCCGCCAACCGGTCCCAGTCACTGGCCTGCAATGCCTCCCAGAGGTCGGCAATACGCTGATCAAGGCGCGCCAGCGCCTGATTGGCTTCATCGGACATGACATCTCCCCTTGCTGGTTCTGGAATCCGGTTATATCCGCGAGTATACAGGCCGGCCTCCGCAAAAGTCCTGACCTTTCGACCGTACAATAACACCCGATAACGAAGAAATTCCCTCCACGTTCTGGTAAACTTGGACGTTTATTCCGCATCCAGGTCACACGACAGACACACGAGGGTTGGTACGTCATGTCATCACAGTGGCAGTCCCTGGTATCCCAGAAAATCTACCTGGCCACGCAGTTGGCCCGGTCCGCCCGGAATCAGGCTTCCACCACTGAGCGGGAGGCCTGTATCCAGGGGGCGATCGAACTGTCCCTGCGCGCACGGCAGTTGCTGCTTGCCCTGGTAGCCCGCTATCACCAGGACAAGCACGCCATGCCGAGCTCCCTGGCAGAACTGTCCACGCTGATCGCGGATACACCGGACGCCGAGGTCCTGGGCGAGCTGTCCCGTACCCCCGATAGCTGGTGGCACCACCTGGATCAACTGGAACTGTCCCAGAACCAGCCGCCAAAGCAGCAGAAGAACGTATCGGAGGATAACGTCATCGCGATATCCGCGGCCACCGGCCCGGATCGTTCCGCGGAGGGCTTGCTGGACACCCTGGCAGCCATGAAAACACTTGTTAACGACCTGGGTGAGCGGCACGCCGAGTGGTAACCGCCATCCAAGCCTGAAGTAAGGATTCTATGTCACCTTCATTCTTTGAAATCGTACAACTGAACAACGGCGACTACGCCCTCAAGCGCGTGGATGACGACTCAGCGCCCCTGGTCCGGATATCCTTCTCCCAGGAGGCCCGTGAGTTGATGGAAAACCGGGATATGACCGTTGCCCGCGCCATGATCGACGCCGGCATCCAGGCGGTGGGACAGATCAACGACGCCGTCGAGTGGGAGGATGCCGATCCGGAAGATTTCGAGCCTCACGCCCACCATACCCTTCACTGAATGGCAGGCGCCCGGGGCGCGGTCGGGCCATGCTACATCCTGACGCCCCGAGGCACGCTGCTTCCCCGCAACGCAACGGCTACCGGGTCCGGAGGATGACTCCGTGGCTCTGCCCCTGCGCCGACGCCTGCTCCAGGGCGCCGAAATCATGACTGGACAGGCGGCTGGTCCACATCACCACGGCGTGGCAGGTGCCGGCGCCCAGGGCCCGTTCCGCCAACTCAAAGGCTGAATAGTCACGGGAGGACCTCAGTACCAGCAGCTCACTGGCGACAATGCCGTGCATGGTCTGCCATTTGCTGACCAGCTCCTGAGGTGGATCAATCCATGCCAGCCACCGACGCTCCTGGTTCAGTTGCGTCAGCATTGGCAGCAGCAACTGGAAGTTCTCCACCTGACCCGGCGGCAGGATGACTTCCGTCACATTCGCCCGGGGCGTGCCGGTTGCCGGAGCCTGACCGGACGCCTCGACCCGGGCCGGACCGGAAGAAACCGGTGACCCATCGGCATGCAACCGCCGGGGCCGCACCGCCGCCTGCGGCGCCATCGCGCCGGTTGCAGGCATGGCGGCCATATTCATGCTCAAACCCAACTGTTCCATGAGATCCTCCCGGATTCGCTGCGGCCCCTTGCCCGGGGCCACTGTTTTATTCGTCTGGTGCAGGTTTAATCGTCTAGTGCAGGTCGGAACGGCGAATCACGCCGACCCCGAGCCCTTCAATCACCAATTCCTGCTCACGCAGGTCCACCACAATCGGCTCGAATTCCTCGTTCTCGGCGATGAGCTGCACCTGGGGGCCTTCGCGGCGGAAACGCTTGACCGTCACCTCTTCCCCCACCCGGGCGACCACCACCTGACCGTTGTGGACGTCCTGGGTGCGATGCACCGCCAGCAGGTCACCGTCCAGGATGCCGATATCCTTCATGCTCATCCCCCTGACCCGCAGCAGGTAATCCGCTGACGGATGGAAGAACTCCGGCTGCAGGCTGCAGTAGTCCTCGATGTTCTCCTGGGCGAGGATCGGGTTACCCGCCGCCACCTGGCCGACCACCGGCAGGCCGGGGTCTTCCTCCTCCTCGGGCAGGCGAATGCCACGGCTGGTGCCGGGTACCATCTCGATGGCACCCTTGCGGGCCAGTGCCCGCAGGTGTTCCTCGGCGGCGTTGGCGGAACGGAAACCCAGTTCCAGGGCAATTTCCGCCCGGGTCGGCGGATAGCCGGTCTCATCCACGTAGCGGCGAATGATATCCAGTACCTGGCTCTGTCTTGCAGTCAGTTTCATGGCGCTTTCTCTCCTGTGGCAGTTCCCTGCCCCGGCCTTCCTCCGGCACAATCTCCGGTACCATTTCTGGCACAATGGCAGGACTGGTGTCCGCCGATGCTGGGGTTATATACAGTAACCAAGACTTTATACAGTATTTTATCCAGTGTAAACCCCTGTATGCTCGAAGCCGGCATGTCCTTCACGGCGGAGCGTCTTTCAAAGCAACAGACCACCCCGGCCACCGGGATGGACAGACTAACCACCATCAACCCAAACTGGGGAGCAATGCCCATGGCCAGTCGCTGCAGGATGCCCGACGTGATGACCACTCGGGACGGAAAGACCAGAAGAGTGGGAGTGGAGATCGAAATCTCGGGCCTGGGCTACGAGAAGCTGGTATCCCTGACCGCGGACATCCTGGATGGAACCGCCCGCAACAGCGGCCGGTACGTGAGCAAGGTGGACACGCCGCTGGGGGAATTCACCGTTGAGCTGGACTCCGACCCCATCAAGGACCTGGACCTGCGGGATGAACGGGTGCCGGAGTCCCTGCGGGAGCTTGGCGGCCATGCCATGGAAATGATCGACTACGCCGCCGAACGCCTGGTACCCCTGGAGATCGTCTCGCCGCCGGTGCCCTTTGACCAGCTCGATACCATCGAGGTGCTGTCGGACCGGTTGCGGGAAGCCGGAGCCGTCGGCAGCCGGGAGGCCATCCTCTACGCCTTCGGCCTCCAGCTCAACCCCGAGCTGCCGAACCTGGATGCGGATACCCTGCGCCGCTACCTGCAGACCTTCGCCGCCCTCTACGACTGGCTCAAGGGCCGCCACCAGCTGGATTTCAGCCGCAAGCTCACCAACTATATCGAACCCTGGGCCGGCAGTTATGTGGACCGCCTGATCGCGGAGGACTATTCGCCGGACCTTGAGGGCCTGATGCGTGACTACCTGGAGGACAACCCCACCCGCAACCGGGCCCTGGACCTGCTGCCACTGTTCGCCCACCTGGATGCGGACCTGCTTGCGGAGTACGTGGACGACCCCCGGATCAAGTCCAGGCCAACGCTTCATTATCGGCTGCCGGACTGTGATATCGACAACCCGGCCTGGCACTTCTCCACGGTCTGGAACGACTGGGTGGTGCTGGAGCAGATCGTGTCGCACCCCAAACAGCAGAAGGAACTGAACGACCTGTTCCGTGAGGGCCGGACCCTGTCCTTCAGGAACCTGACCAGCACCTGGCGCAGCCGCTGTCAGCAATGGCTGGAGAACCGGGGCTATGTCTGACCCTCATACCGACGACGACCGGGAGGTGCCGGGGCTGACCATTGGCATCAGTGGCCCCGCCCGCCGGCGCACCTCGGACCGGCTGATCAGCCTGGGGCTGCGGCTTTACGGGGCCCATACCCATTTCATCCGCCCGGGACGCGACATTGACGTGTCCCTGCTGGATGGCATCGTGCTGTCCGGCGGCACCCATATCCACCCCGACCTGTATGGCCAGCAGCCCCAGGTTAAGGCCCGGTACGACCGCAAGCGGGACCGCACTGACCAGATGCTGCTACGGGAAGCAGAACGACTGCATCTGCCGGTACTGGGGATATGTCGTGGCGCACAACTGATCAACGTGTATCGGGGCGGCTCCCTGTGCCAGGACGTGACCCCGCTAAGGGTTCATACCCGCCATCGACCACTGCTGCTACCCTTGCAAAGGATTCGCGTGGTGGAACCAACCCGGCTTGGCAGGATCATAAGGTCGCGAAGTATCGGCGCCAACCGCATCCACAGCCAGGCCATCCAGTGGCTTGGCCGTGGGCTCAGGGTCAGCGCCCTGGACGACGACCTGTTTGTCCAGGCGTTTGAGAACACCCACGGGCAATGGCTGATGGGGGTGCAATGGCACCCGGAATACCTGCTCTACCACGGCCCCCATCGGCGCATTTTTTCGGACTTCGTGCATACCGCCGAGCAACTCAAACTTGCCCGCCTGGTCCGGGAAGACTTGCCCGAACCGACGGACTGATTGTCGACATCATTAAGGAGAAACCGATGACCCGCAGTATCACCCGCCTGATTGGCACCCCAGCCCTGGCCGCCCTCCTGGTCCTGCCGGTGGCACCCGCCCTGGCCGCCCCCGCCGAGGTCAGCCTGACCGGCGAGGGAAAGGTAAGGTACATACCCGACAGCGCCCGTCTAAGTTTCACCGTCACCGCGGAGCACGAGGATTCCGACAAGGCTATCAGCGAGGTGCGGGCCGTGATGGAACGCTGGCGTGAGAGCATTACCGATATCCGCGACCAGTTGGTGGACTACAGCGACGCCTCGGCCCACCTCTACCAGCGGCAGCACCATCCCCGCAATGGCGAATCGGAGGAACCGAAGACCATCGCCGTCGCCAGTCAGACCGTGAGCTTTGAGGTCCATGACCTGACCCTGCTGAACCCGGTGCTTACCAGGGCTCAGGACCTGGGTATGAACTACAACCTGGGCCAGCACCAGTTCTTCCATTCCGACGAGGAGCAGCTCCAGCAGGATGCACTGGCCAAGGCCATCAGCAACGCCCGGGACCGCTGCCAGTTTGCGGCGGAACAGCTCGGCATGGACTGTGGGGAGGTCAAGTCCCTGAACCTGCAATCGTCCGGTGGCGGCCCCATCATGATGCGCATGCAGGAGGCCTCGGCAACGGCGGATACGGTCAGCGAAGTCGGGCCCCGGGACATCAATGCCACGGTCCAGGCCACCTTCACCATGGAATGAGCCGGGCTCAGAAGTCCCGGTTGTAGAAGATGTCCAGTGAGGCCGCCAGTCCGCTGGCGGCCTCGATGTAGAAATAGCGCCCGAGGTCATAGCGCAGAGCCACGGTCGTCACCGGCTCGAACAGCCCCACCCCGTAGCGGATACTCAGGTCCTCGGTCAGGTAGCCGCTGGCCACCACCGCCGAATCCTCGCCTGACCCCTCCGCCTCCAGGGTCAGGTCCTTGATGCCGAACGCCTCACCGAGACCCCGGGTGATTCCGCTGGCACGGTTCAGGCCCAGGGCCAGCGCCATGCGGCTGACCTGGTTCTGGTCTCCCTGGCTCTGCAGGGGGCGCCCCAGGATCAGGTACGACAGGGCCTCGTTCTGGGACATGGCCGGTTCCGAGAACACCTCGGTCTCCGGCTCCCGGGCCGGGCCGGACAGGCGGATGCCGGCCACCACATCGTCCACCTCGCGAATGGCTTCAATATCCAGGTAGGGCTCGCTCACCGGCCCCAGGAACACCAGGCGCGCCCGTCGTATCTCCAGCTCCTGGCCGAAGGCCTCGTACTGCCCATCCACCAGTTGCAGGGAACCCCGGGTGTCCATGTCGTTGCCGATATTCAGTTCCCCCTCCAGGTCCCCGGTCACACCGAAGCCCTCGAAGCTGACCTTTTCCTCCCCCACAACCACGGTCACGTCCATATTCAGCGACAGACCGCCTTCGGATTCCGCTTCATCGCCGACGATCACTTCATCATCGGATACCGCGACCGCCTGCTCGGGCAACTCCCGGACCTCGATACGCCCCCTGGGGATGGCAATCCGGCCGGCAACACTCAGTCCGCCGTCAGCCATTCGGATCTCCAGGTCCGGGGAGACCTCCAGGTCCGCGTAGGGTTCGTAGTGCAGGGGCAACCTCTCGCCGTTCAGGGTCACGGTGAACCGGGGCTCGCCGGACCAGTCCACGCTGCCACCAATCTCGCCCCGCCCGGTGCCATTGCTCTGCCAGCTTCCCTCCAGGTCCGCCTGACTGCCGTTGAAGTTGGCCTGGAGGTTCAGGTCCTCCACCGGGATGGGCACCTTCTCATCGATCAGCCGCCCCCCGGTGAGGGACACCTGCCCATATACCTGGGGAGCCATCAGCGGCCCTTCCAGACGACCGGAGCCGGCGATCTGGCCGCCGATGTCCTCCAGGTCAACGAAGGCCCCCAGCATCTCCAGGTCAACCCCCTCAAGGTCATAGGAGCCGGTGGCCGGCAGGTCCTCCGCGGTGGGGTCCACCGACAGGTCCACCGACAGCCTGCCCACATCCTGGCCATCGAACCGCAGTGTCACCCTGGCCACCCGGGGCTCCATATCCAGCGTCACGTCCAGGGTCTGGTAGTCCAGGGTTTCCTGGTCCTCCCCCAGGGTCACCACCACGTCGCCGGGGCCCGCTCCCAACTGGACGGTGCCACGGGGGCCATCCTCCGCCAGTTCAACATCCAGGGAACCGTTGATCATGGCGTTCCAGCTCACCGTTTCCGGCAGCAGTGGCGCCAGGGTGGCGGTGGGAAAATCATTGATCTCCAGTGCCAGCGCGGTATCCGGAAACAGCGTCTGCTCGCCGGCGCAGAGTGTGCTGTCCTGCCATCGCCAGCAGTGGGCCCCCAGGGTCAGTGTCTGGTCGACAAAGTCGATGGTGGCCGGCTCCTCCAGCCGCCAGGTCTGATCCGGCCCGGTCAGGTCCACCTCGCCGCTGGCAAGCTGCCCCCGCCACTGGCCACCGTCCGCGGACTGCCAGGCACCGGACAGGGCGGCCTCCACCACCGCCTCCGGATGCTGTACCGACAGCGCCAGGCGGTGATCATCCAGGGTGCCCTGCAGGTCGGCCTCGGCCTGTTCCACGGTCTGTCCACCCGACTGCAGGGAGGATAACGTCAAGCCCGCTTCCAGTGACTGTGACTCATCAAGCCGGGCCTGCAGGTCCAGGCTCCCGATACTGACCTGGTCCTGCCAGGCCAGTCCGCTGGCAGAGAGATCCAGGTTGCCCCGGGGCAGCCGGATGGGCCCCGACAGGGAGACGGTTCCGTTCAGGGTGCCGGACAGGCCAGGCACAATCAGGCCCGGCTCCGGCAGCTCCAGGGCGCCCTCCACGGACAGCTCCCCCGACGGCCCCAGCGGGTCCTGTAGCTGCCCCGAGGCGGTGACACGGTTCTCGCCGATGCTCGCCAGCACCTCGGGAATCCGCCACTGCCCGGCGGAGGCCTCCACCTGTCCCTGACTGGCCAGTGGTGCCTCCTGCCATTGCCCGTCCAGGTCCCAGTTGGCGGTGAAATCCGGCCGGCCTTCCGCATCCAGTTGACCCCGGGAATCCACGGAACCACTGATGCTTGCGGTGGCCTGAGGCACCCAGAACCCCGGGTTGAAATCCTGCAGGGTCAGGTCCGCCTGCCAGTCCAGGCGATCAGCGAAGCCCACCTCGGCCTCGCCCTGCAGACTTCCCGCACCGGTCGTCATCATCAGTTCGGTCAGTTTCACGGATTGCAGGTCACCGTCGATCCGGGTGTCCAGGGTGCTGTCTCCCATGGGGCCGGTCGCCTTCAGGTTCAGGGTGGCCTGATACTGCTCTTCGGCATACCCGGCACTGGCCTCCAGGGACTGGATGGTGACTGGCGGTGGCTGCACGTCGGGCAACAGCGAATACCAGGGGAAGGCCCCCATGGCCACCCGGGCCTCCGCCGTCAGTTGATCCTCCCAGGACACCTGCCCGTCCACCGACAGCTCGGCCTGGCCTTCCCCGGTCACCGAGGGGCCGCTCAGGGTCAGTTGCAACTGATCCGCCTCCGACTGGGTCACCCGGCCGGAGATATCGAGACCGATATCCCCCTGCTGGCCCGGCAGGTTGGCCCGGGTTTTGAGCCGATAGCCGTTCTCCAGGTTGCCCCGGGCGGTCAGGGTCCAGTCCTCAAGCGTGAGGGTTTCCGGCAGGGTTTCCAGGGCATGGAAGCGGTCCGACCGGAACTCCAGGGAGGCCGGCAGCGACGGGTCGAGGGGAGACAGTTCGCCGTCCAGGCGGCCATCCAGGTAGCCGGACGAAACCAGGCTGGTGCGCAGGTCCCGCACACTGCCCCGGAACTCGCCGCTTACCCGCCACTGGTCTCCGGAGGGTGGCGGCAACTGCAGGTCCAGGTTCACCGCCAGCGGCCAGTCACCGCGGGTTTCAATACGACCATCCAGCGCCGCCGAGAGGTCGTCCCGCACCAGGGTGAGTTCCCGGATGTGGAAGTCGGAACCGCCACCCTCGGCACCCAGGGTCAGTCGATCCCAGACCAGGGTGTCGTTCAGGTGGAAGGGGCCCAGCTCAACGGAGCCGACATCGAGGTTCACCGGCAGGGCGATGTCCGGCAGTTCGATCAGGCCGCCCTCCTCCTGGGGCTCTTCCGCCCCGGTATCGGACAGGGTGACGTCCAGGGCATCCGCCTCCAGGCGCTCCAGGCAGACCCGTTGGCGCAACAGGCAGGCCGGCCGCCAGCGGATCAGTGGTGATTCGGCCTCCACACTCACACCGTAGCCCTGCCAGGTGAGTTGGCCGGCCTGCCACTCCCCCAGGATGGAACCACGGGCGTCTGTGGTTTCCAGCCCGGGAATCCGCTCCAGTACCCAGGCGGTGCCAGGGTCGGAACGCAAGGCAGCCAGGATCGCCCCGATCAGCACTACCACCAGCAGCAGGATCACCAGCAGGGTGATCAGCAGCCACTTGAGCCCGGTTTTCAGCGCTGATGTCACCCTGCTCATAGCTCCGGCCCCATGGAAAAGTGCAGTCGCCAGCCACCGCCGAATTCCTCATCCAGCCCCTTGGCGATGTCCAGCCGCAGGGGGCCCACCGGACTGATCCAGCGCACCCCGACACCAACACCGGTGGCCAGCGGATCCGCCAGGTTGTCGATAGCGTTACCCCTGTCCACAAAGGTGGCAATCCGCCAGTTGTCCGCCACTTCGTACTGGTACTCCACACTGCCCACCAGTTTGTAGCGCCCACCAACGCCGGCGCCGTCCGAATCCTCCGGTGTCAGGGTCTCGTAGCCGTACCCACGGACACTCTGGTCGCCACCGGTAAAGAAACGCAGGGACGGCGGTATGGCGGAGTAATCATTGGTGGCAACGGCGCCAACGTCAACCCGGCCCAGGAAACGATGGTTATCGGCCAGGGTGATCAGCCCCTTGGCCTGGGTGGTGACCTGCAGGACATCAACGGTTGAAAAGAATTCCCTCAGTCCGCCGGTGACGTCGAGCCCCAGCCGGTACCCCCGGGAAGGATCAATCGGTGAGTCGGATTCCAGCTTCGAGAAAGACACACCCGGCAGCAGCAGCCGCGTGGTGCCGGACTCGGAATCGCCGATGTTGAAACGCTCCCGCTCCCAACGCAGCGAAAGCACCCGCGTCCAGTCGTTGTCCATTTCATGTTTCCACTGGGTGCCCACACTGAACCGCTCGGATTCGACGTCCTCGATATCCTCTCGCTGATAGCCCACCCCGAAACGCAACGAATCCGTCATCGGCGGATCCAGTGGGATCTCATACCAGCCGGTGAGGTTCTGCCGCGGCGCCGACAGTTCCGTGTCCGCGCCCCGCCGGTGGCCCTCGGCATTGATCCAGTGCTCTTCCCAGTTGCCCCGGAAACGGGGGCCCACGTCCGTCGAGTAGCCGACACCGACCCCGACGGAACGGGGTTCCCGCTCACTCACTTTGGCGGACACCGGAATCACGCGGTCAACCGCCTCGTTGGGGGGCGCCGTCACCAGGGACTGGGAGAAATAACCGCTGTTGGACAGATTGGAACTCAACTCGGCCACCTTGTCGGCGTGGTACGGGATGCCGGGTTCGAACTCGACAAACCGCCGCAGGAACGAGGGTTCGAATACGTGGTCCTCGTTGAAGGTGACTTCCCCCAGTCGATAACGCTCACCACTGGCAAACCGCAGCCGAATCTCCGCCTCCCGGGTTTGCGGGTTCACCGCCAGCCTGCGCTCCTCAAACTTGCCGTCGAAGTATCCCAGACGGGAAGCACGGCTGCTGATGGCCTGGCGGAGCGATTCATACTGGCCGTGATTCAGCACATCCCCTACTGCGGGCCGCTGGGGAAAGGGGGCGCTGAATTCGGGATCGTCGCTGGCCGGACCGGTAATCGTTACCTCCCGGGAGACCACCCGCACCGGTTCACCAGGGGTGACGGTCATCACCAGCATCGGTGGATCGCCCTCCTGAATTTCACGGGCAATGGCGGGGTTGTAATAGCCGAGGGCACGCAGAGCCTGCTGGATACGCTCTTCCACGGTGTCCCCATAACGGCGGAGGGAGGACCGGTCATGGCCCTCCACCTCGCCGACAAACGCCCGGGCATTCTGCAGCAGGTCCGGGTAATCGCCCTCCATACGAATATCCACCTGGTTGGCGGAACCGACCACCGGCACCAGGGCCAGGGCTACCCGAAAAAGTAACTTGAGGAGGACACTCAAGCTCCGGTATCTTCCTGATAATTGTTTGATTAGCAAATTCCACTCCGGTCGCCGACGGCCTGTGGTGTTGAATGGGCCGGTATGGGGACAATGTCGGCTGCGTGACAGGTTCGTCGTGAACGTCCAAATACGCTAGTCTGTTACGGAGCGTCTGACAACAGCACCCAAGGGCTACAACCCGCTGATGTCAGTCGCTTTCTGAGTATACCTGCACACTACGGTTAAACGACCAGGCCGTTTACGGGAGTTACCACCTGCGGATGTTCACCATCAATCGGGAGAATCTCAAGAAAAGCCACCAGACCATCTGGTTTGCCATCGACTTCCTGATGCTCGGGCTGCTCATCCTCAACCTGTCGCTGATTGTCTTCGATTCCCTCTATCACTTTGAGGCCATTCAGGATTTCTTTCGGGAATCGCTGCCGGCATTCTACAACGTCTATCAGCCGGTTCACCGCAATTTCATCTTCTACGACCTGATTTTTGTCAGCATCTTCCTGACCGAGTTTTTCGTACGCTGGATCTATGCGGTATGGCATGGAATCTACCAGCGATGGTATTTCTACCCCTTTATCCACTGGTATGACGTCCTCGGCTGCATACCTACCAGTGGCATGAGGTTCCTGAGGGTGCTGCGCGTGATCAGCATTGTCTACCGGCTGCACCGCTACGGCATCATTGATTTTACCCGGACCCGCCTGTTCCAGTTTCTCGCCTTCTATTACGAGGCGTTCATGGAGGAGCTGTCCGACCGCATCGTGCTCAAGGTGCTGTCCGGCGTTCAGGATGAAGTTCGCCGGGGCTCTCCGCTGATGGACAGGGTCCAGAGCGACATCATCTACCCACGCAAGGACGTGCTGATCGGATGGATTTCCGACCGGGTGGCGGACCTGGCCTCCCAGGGCTATGTCCCGAACCGCGACGCCCTGCGCCAATACCTGGAGAGCTGTATCAACGAAGCGATTCGCCAGAATCCGGAAATGGCGCGCCTGAAGCTGCTGCCCATTTTTGGCAACCAGGTGCGGGGCACCCTGGAAGAAGTCGTCGGTGACATTACCGCCCATGTCCTCAACCAGGTGATGGAAGATCTCTCCAGCAGCCGCAACCACGACTTCATCAACGACCTGGTGGACGTCCTGCTGCCGGATCCGTCCCAACTGACGACACAACAAGGCACCGGGGATACAGAATTGGGCCAGCGCCAGGGAAATGAGGTATTGATCAACCTGACGCTGGAGGTCATTGACGTTATAAAGGATCAGGTACACCACAAACGCTGGCGCGAGCAGTTATAGCCACGCCCCGGATTGGCGGAGGGACGCTCATGGATCACCCATTGCACTACTGTACAGCCCAGGAGCTGGCACGGAGGATAGACGCCGGCCAGCTGACCAGCGAGGACCTGATCCGGGCACTGCTGGACCGCATCAAGACCCACAACCCGGCCCTGAACGCCGTGGTCGCCTTGAACGAGGAGCAGGCCCTGGCCGAAGCCCGGGAAGCCGACCGCCTCCGCCAGTCCGGCACTCCGGGCGGTGCCCTGCGGGGCGTGCCCCTGACCCTCAAGGACAGCTGGCAGGTACCGGGCATGACCTGCACTTCCGGTGCCCCCGTGCTGGCCGGCCACTACCCGGAGCACCCAGCGGATATCGTGCAGCGGCTGCGGGATGCAGGTGCCATCATCATCGGCAAGACCAATGTGCCGTTCTTCACCTCTGACATCCAGACCTACAACGAGGTATACGGCACCACCAACAATCCCTGGAACCGGGAACGCACGCCTGGGGGTTCCTCCGGTGGCGCCGCGGCAGCCCTGGCGGCGGGCATGACACCCCTGGAGGTGGGCAGCGACCTGGCCGGCTCTATCCGCACCCCGACCCACTTCTGCGGGGTATTCGGCCACAAACCCAGCCGGACGCTGGTGTCCTTCCGGGGCCATATTCCCGGACCACCCGGCACGGTCAGCCAGCCCGACCTGGCGGAAGGTGGCCCCATGGCCCGCTCGGCCCGGGACCTGGAAACCCTGCTGACCGTGATTGCCGGCCCACGGCCACAACAGGCCCGGAGCTGGCAACTGGCCATGGAGCCGGCCACCCTGGACTCCCTGGCCCAGGCCCGGGTCGGCCTCTGGTTCGAGGACCCCGTGTGCCCGGTGGATCATGAGCTGAGCAATGGCTTCCGGCGGCTGTCCGACAACCTGGCGGAACGGGGCACCCTGGTCACCCCGCTGCACCATCCCCTGCTCTCCCTCAAGCGCATCATGCCGGTCTACTTCAACCTGCTGGGCAGCCTGCTGAGCGTCGACATGAGCAGCCAGCAGAAACGCCGCCTGAAGCTGTTTGCCCTGGCCGAGAAACCCCTGCGCAAGATGGGTCCCATGACCCACGGCATGGCGGAATTCGCCCGGGGCACCAGCCAGGAGCATGGCCGATGGATACAATGGAACGAAACCCGGGAGAAGATGCGGGAACAGGTGGAAGAGGTCTTCCGGGACGTGGACGTGATCCTGGCCCCGGTCAACCCGGTCACCGCCATCCGCCATGACCAGCGCGATCCCCAGTACCGCCGCCAGATCCGGGTCAACGGTGAAACCCGGCCCTACCACGACCAGTTCTGCTGGATAGCCCTGGCCACCCTGCTGGGCCTGCCGGCCACTTCAGTGCCTGTGGGTGTTACCCGCGAAGGCCTGCCCTACAACGTGCAGGTCATTGGCGCCCCGGGGCGGGACCTGACCACCCTGGCGTTTGCGCGCTTGCTGGAAGAGGAAGGACTGGCGGGGTTTCAGGTGCCGCCGGGGTATTGAGGGGCCGGGGCGAAAATTCCGTCGAAAGTCGTTACTATAGAGCCATTAATGACGGCCTGTACTCTGGCTAAGGAAACGACCACTATGCGAATTCAGGAACTGATAGACGAGGCAAGCGCCCTGCCGGTTGATGAGCGGGCGCATGTCGTTGAATCATTGCTGCAAAGCCTTAACCCAACCGATAGCGCTAT
Organism: Marinobacter sp. OP 3.4; assembly: GCF_036224885.1. Lineage (NCBI taxonomy): Bacteria > Pseudomonadati > Pseudomonadota > Gammaproteobacteria > Pseudomonadales > Marinobacteraceae > Marinobacter > Marinobacter sp. OP 3.4. The sequence continues at coordinate 35,335 of NZ_JAVVLT010000065.1, read as the reverse complement.
CGACGAGAAATGGGCAGACGTTGCCAAAGCCCGCCTTGCCGAATTGGAGTCCGGAGAAGTTGCAGCAGTGCCCGGCGAAGATGTTTTCAGAAGAATCAGGAGCAGGCTGCAAAAGTAATGGAGTACACCTTTCACCCCGCAGCGGAAGCGGAGCTTAACGAAGCAGTCGACTATTACGAGTCCATACAACCCGGACTGGGCATAGATTTTTCGCAAGAAGCCTATAAAGCTACGATCAGGGCGGTGGAACATCCGAAAGCGTGGAGTATTATTCGCGAACCAATCCGCCGATCTCTGTTAAAGCGGTTCCCGTATGGCATCCTCTACTCCGAAACGACAGCCGGTATTCACATACTTGCCGTAATGAATCTTCACCGGGAACCGTTCTATTGGCTGAGTCGCCAATGAGGTCAAGCACTACCAGCGCCCGGACCGGATTACGGCGCCGTCCGACACATCAGGATTGTAGATATACACCCAGGCCTGCCCATATGGAGTATCCAACCTCACACGGTCATACAATCCCATTTTCGGCGCCCGAGCATTGTAGTCTTCAAGCTGATCCAGCCGGGTGAAGGTCCGCAGCCCCACCTCATACACCTCCACCTGCACGCCGTTACTGGCCTCCAGCTTTGCGCCCGGAAACGGGCCCAGGTCGTAGAGAACGATCGAGGTAAGGGAGCACGCGCCCAGGCGGACGGAAGCCGCGAGGATGTGATGATTCGGTTCGCCTCGCTTGAGGGTGCCGTAGACGGCTACGCGGTGGTTTCGATCGGTCATCATCGCGCCTCCCGAATGTCGCTCAGCCAGAGTTTGCCCAATGGGTGTACCTATCCGCCAGCTGGTTCAGTACTCACACATCCAACACCACCGGTGCATTCACCGGCCGATAGCGCTCATCACAGGTGCTGGCATTGATAAATCGCGTGGTCCCCGGAACAGACTCGCCGTAGCCCTCGTGGATGTGCCCGAATATATGGGCTTTCAGGCGCAGGTGCCGGACACGCTCCAGCAGCGCTTCGCAGCCTACGCTCTCGAACTGAAAGCCCGTGTCCACCGCATCGCCGATACCATGGGGAGGACCGTGGGTAATCAGTACATCGGTATCGTCGGGAATGCGTTGCCAGTGCCGGTTGATCGGTTCGCCCCGGTCCTCCATGAACGCCCAGTCCATAAAGGTGGGCGTCCAGGGAGAGCCCCAGAAACGGACACCGTCGATCTCGATACCACTGTCCTGCAGGTAAATAGCGTTGGTCAGCAGTTCCCTGGCGTGCTCCGGGGTTTCCTGGAAGGCCCAGTCGTGATTGCCGGCGATGACAATCTTGTGGCGGTGGGGCAACTCACCCAGCCAGTCGTTCAGGTCCGCCACATTATCCAGGGTGCCCGCGCCCAGGCAGTCACCGGCGTGTATGAGCACGTCCCCGTCCGGGACGTGTGGAATCTGGCGATGCAGGCTGTGGGTATCGGAGATGCAGACGAGTTTCATGGGAATCCTGCCTGTCGGCCACAGAGGATTTTCTCAAGGTAGTCGCTCAACAGCACACCCCACAACCACTCTGAACAGCGCTTTTGAACGTATGTCCGGCAATTAGTGTAGCGCTATCAGACGCCTACTGTATCGGGGACTTTTGATTCAGAATGATACCCTGAGTCTTGGCAAAGCGATTGAAGGTAAACCAATGAACGACACGCACAGTACCAGCCACGGCAACCCTGCCCTGGTTACGTTCAACCGTCAGGGCAAGCCATTGGAGTGGCGCTCCCTCGGTGACCAGGTGATGGGCGGGCAGTCGGACGGCCAGCTCGTCAACTCAGCGGAAGGCGTCGGCCTCTTCCACGGCACCGTGCGACTGGATAACGGCGGCGGCTTTGCCTCTGTCAAAGCAGACTTGCCGGAACCCGTTGATGCCAGCCAATGGACGGGTATTGAATTACTCGCCCAAGGCGACGGCAAAACCTACAAGATCGGCCTTCGCAACAGCACGGACCGGCGCAGCATTGTGTACCAGCATGCGTTCACACCCGATACGGAAGACTGGAGCCGCATCCGGCTGCCGTTCGATGAGTTCATACCGACCTGGCGAGGCAAGACCGTCACCGATGCGGAGCCACTGGATATCAGCCACCTGGCGTCATTAAGTCTGTTCGTATCCGGGCGGCAGGTGGGTGAATTTCACTTGAAAATGCAGGATTGGAGTTTGATGCCATGACCAAGCTGGCGATCCAGGCATTAACCTTCGAGTCAATGGATGAAGCTTGCCACCCTGACTGGATTTACACGCCCAACCATTCTAAAACGTATTCTTTGTGAAAAGTTCATAAACAACGACAGGGAAATGTCATGACGGAACAACAAGTCAGAATCTTCACCTCAACCGACGGGCAGGCCCAGCTGGAAGTGGCGCTTGAGCAGGAAACGGTTTGGCTGAGCCAGGCACAGATGGGCCAGCTCTTCGATACCAGCCCTGAGAACGTGCTGATGCACCTTCAAAACATCTTCAAGGACGATGAATTGGACGAACCGGCAACTACTAAGGAATTCTTAGTAGTTCGCCAGGAAGGCAAGCGCCAGGTGCGGCGCCGCATCAAACATTACAGTTTGGATGCCATTATTTCAGTGGGCTACCGGGTAAGTTCCAAGCGCGCCACCCAGTTTCGCCAGTGGGCAACGAACGTTCTCAAAGACCACCTGGTAAAAGGCTACACCCTGAATCAACGCCGTCTGGCAGAACGCGGCATCGAGTTTGAGCAGGCCGTTGACCTGCTGAGCCGCACCCTCACCCATCAGGGTCTGGTATCCAATGAGGGCGAAGCTGTCGCCCAGGTGATCAGCGACTACGCCCGCTCCTGGAGCTTACTTCAGGGCTACGATGAGCAGCAGCTGGCCGAGGTAGGCATCAAGCAGCCGGATATGCAGCCGCTGGAGCTGAAAGAGGCTCTAAAAGCCATTGGGGAGCTCAAGCAGACCCTGATGGCCAAAGGCGAAGCCACCGAACTGTTCGGCCAGTTACGGGGCGATGGCCTGGCCTCTTCGCTGGCCACCATTGAGCAGGGTTTCGGGGATGAACTGTTTTACCCCAACGTCGCCACCCGCGCCGCGCACCTGCTGTACTTCGTGATCAAGAATCACCCCCTGGCCGATGGCAACAAGCGCTGCGGCTCGTTTCTGTTCTTGTGGTATTTGCGCCGTAACGCCGCTTTACTGGCCCGGCCGGTGGAACAACTGATCAATGACAACACCCTGGTGGCCTTGGCCCTACTGGTGGCGGAAAGCCTGCCGGATCAGAAAACCCTGATGATCCGGCTGATCGAGCATTTCCTGCTGCTAAAGGAGCCCACCGACGTTAGAGGTGAAGATGAACACACAGCTCAGGACTGAATCGAGATTGGCGCATCGTAATTGGCTGGCGGGTGGCGTTCATCTCCGCGTTCATTGGAACTTTCAGCCATGTGCTGCTGGATAGCATCATGCATGCGGATGTTGAGCCGTTTTTCCCGGTCACAACTGACAATGCGATCCAAGGGGTGATTTCAATCGAGGCACTGCATCAGCTTTGTCTGTATAGCGGGGTTGGTGGTGTGGTGTATTTTGCGGTTCAGTTTTGGCGTCGGCGTGGAGCAAACATGGACGTAACCCGAAACGGCACCGCCCGATAGAGAGTCGCTGATCAGCAATAGAATGGGATTTCCGCACTAAAACCGAGCTCTATAGTTTTGTGGCAACAACTCTACATGCTGCTCAATCGACCCCGGTAGAATGAAAAATCTCGGAGCCGTGGTAAATTCGTAAACCCGGTACAAGCGGAACGCGTCCGAGTAATCATTGGAAAACGCCCGCTCATTCTCGCTAATGAAAAATGGCAGATATTTGCCAGAGTTGGTCGCCTTAACCTCCAGGAAGCGCTCTTGATCGCCAGTTGAGTCGAAAGAGCGAATATCAAAACCCAATCCGTCCCCCCGTTCCTTACTGGACCACTCAACCTCGGCCGCCAGGTCATGCCTGCCTTGTGCAGTGAGCCTCTGCCTTTCCATGCGAAGCACAAATTCTTCAGCACGTTCGCCCAGCTGGCGATTGCGGCGCTCCCTCTCCGAAAAGTCAATATGTTTCGCTAGGTAGCTGGGCCTGCCTTCAGCCACATGAGGAATACGCTCTGGCGGTTCTGGGTCAAACACCGAGTCCCAGCCACGATCATAATATTCCGGCTCATCAGCAACTTTATCAGCGACCCGGTTTACGTCATCAACGACACTCTGATGGCCGGCAAGATAAGACAGAACCACCTGTTTGAGCTGTTGCTGATAATTGAACGAGGGTTTGTAGCCGGGAATATACGGGAGCCCCAATTCCAATAGGACAGCAGTGACATTCCGGTGTTTGTATTCGATAGCGCCTTTGGAACGGTTATTTAGGCACGGCTGCAGCGCCCTTATGTGTGCTGCTTTGCTATAGGGTGCACCGACGAGGTGTTTCTCCAACATCGACACGTAATCATTGACCAAAAACTCGCATTCCAGCCAGTCCCAGCCGCCACGTTCTGGTTGAAGAAGGTCACGAATCGACTTCTCGTCGAGGCTAGTCAGCAGCGCAGATCTCAGAAGCTCGCGGGCAATCCGGTTACCCAGCAGTTCGAACAGCTCATCGTCTAGAAACGCATGATCGATTTGGGCATCGATAACCCCCTGCGATGTCGCCGTTGTCAGTTGCTGATATAGCTCTTGCTGACCGGGTTTGATCTTATGATGCCAAAACCCTTCACTCCGGAGGTGGAAGAACGGTAAATGGGGATTGTTCCGATCCGAAGGAGACGCCAGTGCCTGGAAACGCTCGGTAAAATGGCGCTTGAGAGCATCGTCAAAATAAAACCGATTATTCGAAACTTCGCCCGACTCGACGAGGTCCATGATCGCCTGCAACATAGCCACTTTGTGAGGGCTCTTATTAGCACCACCACTGTTCACTCGAAGCGTTGAGAAGCGTTTCTCGTAATCCAGCAAACTCATCGGCCACTCCAATAATCCGCTTTCTCCGGGATGACCCATCGCACGCCACCCCGGGGATCTTGCTGATCGCCCGCATACCTTGGAATCAGATGACAGTGCATGTGCAGGACCGTCTGCCCTGCTGCCGCTCCACAGTTCATACCGATATTGTAGCCATCCGGTTGGTAATGTGCTTCAAGCCACTGTTTGCCTTGCTCAATCAGCTCCATGACAGCTTGTTGTTCAGCAGCGGTGAGGTCAAACCAATCTGCGGCATGGCGATTGGGAACAATCAACAAGTGACCTTTAGAAACCGGAAAGCCGTCCAGACGAATATGAGCCAACGTGTTGGACGGCAAAGAACCCTGTTCTGATGCTTCACTGACAGCGCAAAATGGGCAGTCATGTTCCATTGCGCATTCCCTTCCTTGCCTGAATATCCACAGGCGCCACCCCCAGGTCCTGCCACTTCTCCGGATGGCAGGTGAACAGCAGTATCTGATGCCGGCTGGCCGCATCAAACAGGATGCGTTTCATGTCTTCGAGGCGGTCGCTATCACTGTGCACCAGGGTGTCGTCCAGTATCACCAGTGTTGGCCTTCCAGCTTCCCGCAGCAGATCGGCGTAGGCCAGGCGGCTGATCAGTCCCATCTGCTCCCGGGCACCGAAGCTGAGTTCGGTGATCTGCCCCAGTTCGTTGCCCCGACTGAAGGTGCCGGGGCGGAGCTGTTCGTCGACTTCCAGGGACGCTTCCGGGAAAAGCACTGACAGATAATGGTTGAGGTGCTTTTGCAGCGGGGCCTGCAGGCGGCGTGTGAGGGCCTGACGTTTTTCCGTGAGCAGGGTCAGCAGCAGGTCCAGTGCCTGGGCGCGACGGTGCAATTCCTGGTAGCGGCGGTTGCATTGGTCCAGCTCTGCTTCTTTCTCGTTGAGCTGTTCTTCCAGCCCCTCCGCACCCCAGGCTTCCAGCCTGACTTTTATATCCCTGAGTTCACGCCCCCGGTTTTCCTGGGTTTGGCGCAGGTTATTAACCGCGTTCTGATAGCGTTCGATATCCTGCCTGAGAAAGTCCGGGCGGGCGTCCCGGATTTCCCGTTCGCGGCGTTCCAGGCTGGCTTGCAGTTCGGTCTGCTGTTTTTCGATGTTCGCCAGGTCGGCAGTTATCTGTTGCAGTTGCTGCTGCCGTTCCGGGCTCTTTTCTTCATCCGCCAGACGCTGCCATTCGGTTTTGGCGTTGTCCCGGGCCTGTTTCAGTGCCGACAGCGTCGCCTGATGCTCACGGTCATCGGCTTCCGCCTTATCCAGCGCGGTGCCCGCCTGAACGAATGCCGCCTCTGCTTCTTCCAGGGCGGGTACGTTCTCTTTCTGATCCGGTTCTGGCGTGGCCTGCAACTGGCTTCTGGCTTTCTCCAGTTCGCTTTCTGCTTCGCCCTGTTCGGCGACGAGCTGCTCTATGCCGGCCGGGGCCACGGATTTGAACAGCTCTTCGGCGTGCTTCAGGGTTCTTCCGGCACTTTCAAAGGCTGATAGGCGGTCCTCCGCCTGCTCCACCGATGTCACACCCACGGCCTTCAGCTGTTCTGCAAAGCTGTCCTGGAGGGTTTTGAGCTTTCTCCGTGTGCTGGCCAGTTCTTCGCCACCGGGCGTTATGCCCAAGGTACCCACGCCGGGGATAACCAGGGTGGATTCTTCCAGTAGCTGTTGCTCGCCTTGTCCGGTGAGTTGCTCGTTGTTCAGCGTTAATGACGCGCTGGCATCCAGCTGCCAGCTCAACCGGGTGGCGATGGTTCGTGAACGGATGGTTTCTTCGTTCAGCTGGTTCGCGGTCGCTTTCAGGTTTTTGACCGCGGCGGAATCAATCCGGTTGTCTCTGGCCTGCTGCCTGGCCTGCTCCAGCTGCTGGTGGTAATCCTTCGCTTTGGCGAGGTTCTGGGTCAGCACCTGTTTGTGCTGCTCAAGCCGCCGGACATCCTGCTCCAGCCGTTCCCGGGTTTGCAGTAAACCCGCCAGCTTGCGTTGCTTTTCCGCCTGTTCATAGGCGTTTCGGGCTTTGGCCAATCGGTCGGTAACCGCCGGGGTCTGGGCTTCCGCCATGCTGAAATCGCGCTCGGCGCGTTCCAGCTCGGCTTTGCGGCCCTGCAACTGGCGGCTCAGTCCTTCCAGGTGCTCCTTGTTCTGCTGCAACAACCGGTGGTTCTGCTGCAGCTGGGTGAGCGTGGCTTTTTCCTGGTTTTGCTGTTGTTCCAGCCGCTCGACCTGCTGATAGCGGGTGCGGGCTTCCTCAAGCTGCCGCTGGACCTCTTCCCAGGGGCGCTCGGCCTCCGCCTGGTTGTAGTCCTGGGTGAGTTTGCCGAGTCGGTCGACCTGTTCCTGGTATTGGTGCACCCGTTCCTTCAGTTCTTCGATGTCACGCTCATACAGGGCCCGGTCTTTTTCCAGCTGCAGGTAGTCGCCACGGGGCTTGCCGGTTCCGGTCAGCAGGGTGTCCCGTTGGCTGCGAACCGCGTCAATCAGGTCATCACCCCCGGAACTGGCTACCTCTCCGACCATGGCGTTCAGGGCGGACTTCAGGTGATCCCCGGCATGCTCTATGGCCTGCTCGATGTCCTGCCCGGTGCCCTGCTCCACCCACAGCAGCCCCGGTATGCCCCAGTGCCTGGCTTTGCTGATGCCTTTTTGCGGGTACTGGTAGCCCAGCAATTCGGCCAGCTTTTCTTCCGCGTCGTCTTCGCTGTAGGTCTCGGTGTCGATGGTCAGGTCACAGCGTTTGCGCTGCAGGAAGCTTTTGGTCAGGTGCCAGTTGCGGTTGTCGTGCTCAAAATCCAGCTCAATGGTGGGTGCGGCGGCGGAGTCGCCCCAAGGGCGCAGGTCCTCAACGGCGGTTGAGCGGTAGCGCTCGAAAAAGGCCGCCCGGATCGACCGCACCAGGGTGCTTTTGCCGGATTCATTGGGGCCGTGAATCAGGTTGAGGCCGGACTGCAGATTGTCCAGAACAAAGGGTTTGCGGAACTGGCGTAGCTGCTCAATGCGCAGGCGCTGCAGTTTCATTGGCTGGCCTCCTGTTCCCGCTCCCTGAGCAATCCGGCCAGAATCGCCAGCGCATCCCGGGCGGCATCGTCCTGTGCGTCTTCCTGACGTTGCCGCAGGCTCTCAATTACTTCGCCCACATACCCATCGGCTTTCAGGGCGGCAATGTCCTCATCGGTGGGAGCAAGCTGTAAGCCACTGCGCTCACACCGGAGACTGCGAAAACGGGCTTCCGCGATGGACAAAGCCTTCAACAGGGTTTCCTCGCCGGCCAGGGTGATCGAGCCTTCAAGCCGCAGCTCGACGACGGCGGATTCAGGCAAGGCGTCCAGACGCTCCAGCAGTTGCTCAAGGTCCGACTGGACCGCCAGGGTTTGCCGCCACTGGTGCCATTGATAACGCCCCGTTGGTAATTGGGTGACCTTGGGGGTTGCGCCTGGCTCAGACACCTCAACGATCAGGGCATTGCCCGCTTCGTTGTTCCGAAACCGTTCCGGCTCGGGGGTGCCGCTGTACCAGGTGCGGTCGTTGATCTGTTTGGTGCCGTGCCAGTCACCCAGCGCCAGGTAATCGAGCCGGCTGGCTTCGGCACGGTCTGGCGCGATGGGGTTGGTGGAGTCAATCTCGTCCGGCAACAGGCCCTCAACGCTGCCGTGGGCCAGGCCGATCCTGGGGAAGCCTTGCGGCGACTCGTAACCGCTGAAGGGTTCGGTCAGATCGCCATAGGTATTGCGCTGGGTCAGGGGCGCGCAGAGTATGCTCAGGTTCTGCGCTTCCAGATTGATGACGCCGGGCTGAAGTGCAAGGTGCACGTTCTCAGGCACCGCACCCAGGCGCTGGGCTCGCGTCCAGACGCTTTCTGCCAGGGCGGCATCGTGATTGCCGGGAAGCATGACCCAGGTGCCGGTAAAACCCTTGGTGGCGTTGAACACCCTGCGAATGGTTCGATCGGAGACCGTTTGTGCGTCAAAGACGTCACCGGCCACCAGTACCGCATCGCAATGATGCTCATTGGCCAGTTGAGCAAGCTTTTCAATGGCCTCAAACCGGGCCTCGACCAGGGCCGCGCCGTCTTCTGTCTCGAAGCGGCTGTACGACCGCCCCATCTGCCAGTCTGCCGTGTGCAGGAACCTTGGCATATACATTGTCCTCGGATAAAACGGAATCTGTCGGCTACTTTACCGATCCGGGGCATCGGACCAAACCTTTATTGTCCGAATCCATCAGTCGGCCTCAGCCCTCCGGGATGTGCGGAATCTGGCAATGCAGGCTGTGGGTGTTCGGAGAGGCAGACGGGTTTCATGGGGCTCCGGCCAGGTGTGTTGATGGGTGCCACTGGTCAGGTTATCAGCGCGCAGGCATCACGAAAGCGTTGATCCCAGTCTGCAGCGCTGATTTCGGTGTAGTCCAGTTCCAACGACTTTAGCCTGTCTTTCAGGCGGGCGTGAAACCACTGCCGGGTCCGGGTCCTGCTGTCGTATCGGGTGCCATCATCCACCCAGGGTACATCGGGGCCCAGCAGCAGGTACCGGTTGGCCGGCTGCCAGTCGTTCAGCCTCTCTTCCAGGCGGGCCGGGCGATAGCCCAGCAGGTATTCGGCCCAGACCAGGGTCTGCAGCAGGTCAGTGTCTTCAAAGTACAGGTGCCCTGCCCGTCTGGCAACGGCGTTCCGGCTGCGGATGTGGCCACTGGCAAGCTCGATGAACTCATCCTCCGTCCAGGTCTCGCCCTGGTTCCGCATGGCATCGTAGGTGCGACCGAACTCCGGCACCCACAGGGCGTTGAAATGGGCAGACAAGCGTTTGCAGAGCTCGGTCTTGCCGGTGCTTTCAGCCCCCAGGAGGCACACCCTGTTCTGGTACCAGGGGCGGACACTGGCGGGCAGGTAGCACCAGTTGTCCCGCGGGTTTTCCCGGATCATGGTCGCCGACACCGGCACGGCTTCCCGGGGCTGGTCCACCACGAACGGAGCAGCGCCAAGCTCCTCGGCCAGGCGGTGCACGTAGGCTTCGGAACCGAATACCCGGTCTATAGGCTGCGGATGAAACTCCCGTATGGTGATGCGCCAGATGTCCCAGAACCGGGGATGGTCCTTTGGCTCCTGTGGAATGTCCCTGTGCAGGTGAAGCACCCGCACATTCGCTGGCATGTTCGACCTCACCCACTGAAAACGCAGCTGGCCCGGGATGGGTTCGCAGTCCCGCGTGCAGACCATCACCGTGAGCTGATCAACCAGTCCGGCGGCCACTTCACACAGGTAGGCATGCCCTTCGTGGAAGGGCATGAACTTGCCCAGCAGGAAGCCGCGGGTTACCGGGACTTTTGCCATCGTCAGACCGCCGCTGTTGCCTGTTGGAGGTGCTGCTGGCGCCATTGCAGCCACCCGGTAATGGCCAGCGCCAGGAATACGCCATAGAGGGCGGCGGTCGGATAAAGCCCTTTCACCGAGAACAGGCCGATGGCCAGCACGTCAACGATGACCCAGAACATCCAGCTTTCAATATAGCGACGGGAAAGCAGCAACTGCGCCAGCATGCTCAGGGCGGCAATGGCGGCATCCCAGTACGGCAGCGAGGCATCGGTGAAGCGATGCATCAGCACGCTCAGAACCAGCCAGCCGGCTGCCGTGACCACCAGCCAGGATCGCAACCGCTGGGCGTCGATCGACTGGACCTCTACCCGGCCATCATCGCCCCGGCCCCGGAGCCAGCAATAAAGGCCGTAGAACTGGATGCCGAAGAAGTAGATCTGCAGCAGCGCATCGCTGTACAACTGGTAGTCGTAGAAGATGCGGGCATAGAGCAGCACCATCACAAACCCGAACGGGTAGTTCCAGATGGACCGCCGTACGATAAGAATCACGTTGATCAGGCCGCAGGTTACCGCGGCGATTTCGATGGGGCTGGTGCCCACCATCCGGATGATAAAGTCGAGCATTGCTTTCTACTGCCCCGGGACGCAAAACCGTAACTTACGGATTTTTGCCGTCTGATGGTAGTCAGTAACGCTCAAACTTCAGGTGTAGTCACAGCCGGCGACAGGGCAACTTCGACCAGCGAAGCGATTCCGGTCTGGCAGCCAGCTGGACACTGGTTGCTGTTCGATACACGGGTTTGACTGCAGCGCTGAGCCACCCTGAGGGATATGGCGTATAGTCAGGGAGTGGCGTTAAGGGAGGCCCGATTATGAAAGCTCACAGGCTACACCTGAACATTGCAGCGCTTGTCTCTGGATTGATGATCGCCTCTTCGGCGGTGGCCGAGAGCTGCCCGGCCTTCCTTGATCACGACCAGCGCAAACTCCATTCCAGCGAAACCGTAAATCTCTGCGAGATTGCCAACGGCAAGCCCATGCTGGTCGTCAACACCGCCAGCCATTGCGGCTACACCGACCAGTTCGGGGGTCTGGAAACCCTGCACAAACGCTATGCCGATGACGGACTCGTCGTTGTGGGATTTGCCAGTGACGATTTCAGCCAGGAAGCGGATTCCGAAGAAGAAGCGGCGACCATCTGTTACAAGAACTTTGGTATCACTTTCACAATGATCGCGCCGGGCGCGGTAACCGGGGCCGATGCCAATCCGGTTTTCCAGGAAATAAACCGGCAGAGCTCACCACCGAGCTGGAATTTCACCAAGTATGTGGTCGATGCCGAGGGGAACGTCACCAACGCCTTCCCAAGCCGGGTGACCCCGGATGATCCCGAGTTGATCAAGGCCGTGGAGTCCGTGCTTTGAGGGCTGGATCTATGGTAGCAGGGAGCAGGCGCGGTGGAGCGTCTGCGGCAGCAACCTGGCCGCACGCAGTGCGGATGAAAAGGTGCTGACTCATAGAGCCCCCTGCTAAAACGAAAAAAGCCGGTCAAAGACCGGCTTTTTTCAAAGTGGTAGCGGGGGCTGGATTCGAACCAACGACCTTCGGGTTATGAGCCCGACGAGCTACCAGACTGCTCCACCCCGCATCAAACTTGTTGTCGAACCAAAAGCTACTGGTAAGCTTTTGTTTTGGAAGCGTTTTTTCTTTGCTTCGCCGTTCAACGTGGTGCGTATATTAAGGATTCGTTGCTAGGCTGTCAACGGGTATTTTCAAAAAGATCTTCCGGCCAGTGCAAATCGTCATAGGGGGTTTCCGCAACCGCTCCCTGCCACTCACCCACCAGGGTCAGCGCCTCCTGCACCGGACGGAATGAACGCCGGTGGATCGGGGTGACGCCCTGGCGGTTGAGGGCCTCCACATGGACCGGTGTCGGGTAGCCTTTGTGACCGCCCAGGCCGTAGCCCGGATAAGTCTCGTCCAGGGCCACCATCTCCCGGTCACGGGTCACCTTGGCCAGCACGGAGGCGGCACTGATCGCCGCCACCCGGCCGTCGCCCTTGATGACCGGCTCCGAGGGCCAGTGCCAGCGCGGGCAGCGGTTGCCGTCCACCAGCACATACTCTGGCGCAATGGCCAGCCCGGCCACCGCCCTCGTCATGGCCAGCAGCGTGGCCTGGTAGATATTGAGCCGGTCGATCTCATCCGCCTCACAACGGCCCAGGCTCCAGGCGGCGGCCTTGTCGATGATCTCGTCGTACAGGGCTTCACGACGTTTCTCCGTCAGGGCCTTGGAATCCGCCAGTCCCTCAATGGGGCGATCCGGATCCAGGATCACGGCGGCGGTCACCACCGGCCCGGCCAGGGGGCCACGGCCCACCTCGTCCACACCGGCCAGCTTCCAACCCTGGTATTGACACTCAAACGGGGGGAGAATCGTCTTGCCGGCCATCATTGCCCTCCCTTTTGCACAAGTCCGCTGACCGCCTCAGCCGCCCGTTCATCGGCATTGCGCCGAAGGGTTTCATGGAGCTCCGTGAAGGCCTGTTTCAGGTGATCCCGCTCCGCCGTATTATCCAGTTGTTCCAGCACGGCCCCGGCAAGACGTTCCGGCGTGGCATCGTCCTGCAGCAATTCAGGCACCAGCGCCTTGCCGGCCAGCAGGTTGGGCAACGACACCCAGGAAACCTTCACCAGTCTCGACACCAGGGCAAAGGTCAGCCGGTTCAGTCGATAGCTTACAACCATGGGCTTCTTGAGCAGCATGGCCTCCAGCGTGGCGGTACCGGAGGCCAGCAGGACCACGTCCGCGGATGCCATGACTTCCCGGGAGCGGCCACGGACCAGGGTAAGCGGCAGCTTGACCTCCAGGGCCTCCGCCAGCGCCCTCACCTGCGCCTCCCGGTCGCGATTCACGCACGGCACCACCAGCTGCAGGTCCGGGTGCTCCGCCTGCAGCCTCTGGGCGGTTTGCAGGAACAGGGTACCCAGCTTTTCCACCTCGCCGCCACGGCTTCCGGGCAGGATGGCCAGGACCGGCCGGTCCCGGTCCAGTCCCAGGTTATCCCGGGCGCCAGCGGTGTCCGTCTCCATGGGAATCCGGTCCGCCAGGGGGTGCCCCACGAACGAGACGGGCACACCGTGGTCTTCGTAGAATTGCGCCTCGAAGGGCAACAGGGTCAGCATCAGGTCCACGGACCGGGCAATGCCCACGATGCGCTTCTGGCGCCAGGCCCATACCGAGGGGCTGACGTAGTGAACGGTGGGAATACCGGCCTTGCGGCACCGCTCCTCGACGCCCAGGGTGAAATCCGGGGAATCGATCCCGATGACCACATCCGGCGGCGTGGTCAGCAGGTAGTCCATCAGTCGGGCGCGAATGGAAAACAGCTCCCGCAGGCGCCCAAGGACCTCCACCAGCCCCATCACCGACAGTCGCTCCATGGGGATCAGGGAGTGGAAGCCCTCGGCAATCATGTCCTCACCGCCAATGCCCACAAAGCGGGCGTTGGGATAGCGTTTGCGAAGGGAACGAATAAGGCCCGAACCGAGGATATCGCCGGAGACCTCGCCGGCCACCAGGGCAAAAGTCAGCCGATCATGACTGATCACGCCGGAGGAATCTGTCTCTACAGGTGACGGAACGACGGAACTCACCACCGACCCTAACGGACAATGCCACGTTCCGCGATCCGGAGGGACTCCATCAGCGGCTGCATTTCCGGCAGGTCCGGCCAGTTCTTCCGGAGCTCCTCAAGGGCCTGGGCCGTGGTCAGCCCCTGGCGGTAGATGACCTTATAGGCCCGACGAAGCGCGGTCAGCACCTCTTTACTGAAGCCCCGGCGGCGCAACCCTTCAACGTTGATGCCGTGAGGGCTCGCGGACTGGCCACTGGCCATGACGTAGGCGGGTATGTCCTTGAGAACGATACTTCCGCCGCCGCTCATGCTGTGGGGCCCGATATGACAGAACTGGTGCACCATGGTGCCACCCCCCAGGATGGCCCAGTCACCAATAAAGACGTGCCCCGCCAGCGTGGCACAGTTGGCCAGGATGGTATTGTCACCGATCACGCAATCGTGGGCCACGTGGACGTAGGCCATCAACAGGTTGTGGTTGCCGATGCGGGTCTCGCCCCGATCCTGGACGGTGCCCCGGTGAATGGTGCAGTTCTCGCGGATAACGTTGTTGTCGCCGATCACCAGGGTGGTGGGTTCGCCCGCGTACTTCTTGTCCTGGCAGTCCTCGCCGACACTGGCGAACTGGAAGATACGGTTATTGCAACCAATAACCGTCGGGCCCTTGATCACTACATGGGAGAGCACTTCGGTGCCCTCACCGATCTCGACCTCAGGTCCGATGTAGCTCCATGGCCCCACAGTCACGCCATCCGCCAGTTTTGCGGACGGATCAACGATGGCCTGGGGATGGACACCGGTCCAGTTCTTTTCGGTCATCAAGCGTCTCTCTCAGCGGACATGACTTCAGCAACGCAGACCACCTCACCGTCCACCAGGGCGCGACAGTCGAACTTCCATATACCATGTTTGTTGGAAAGCAGCCGGGATTCAAGTCGAAGTTGGTCCCCCGGCACCACCGGCCGCTTGAAACGGGCCTTGTTGGAACCGGCCAGCAGGTGGATGGAACCGTCGGCGGCGGAGCGCCCCGCGGTCACATATCCAAGAATACCGGAGACCTGGGCCATGGCTTCAATGATCAACACCCCGGGCATGATCGGCTTGCCTGGGAAATGCCCGGTAAAGAAGGGTTCATTGATGGTCACATTCTTGTAACCGGCAATCGATTGTCCTTTTTCCACTTCAACGATCCGATCCACCAGCAGAAAGGGGTATCGGTGTGGCAGGAAGTCCATTATTTCATCAATTTTCATCATCGGGTTCTGGCCTCAGCCCTCAATTTTCTTTTCCAGTTCCTTCAACCGGCGCGCCATGGCATCCAGCTGTCTGAAGCGAGCAGCGTTCTTGCGCCATTCGCGGTTATTCATGTGTCCGGTGCCGGAAGAATACACGCCCGGCTCGCGGATATCACCCGTGACCATGGTCATACCCGTCACCTGGACCCCATCGGTAATGGTCAGATGGCCACTGACACCGGACGCCCCCCCAAACATACAGTGGCTGCCGATACGGGTACTGCCGGCAATACCCACCTTGCCCGCCAGGGCACTGTGGTCACCGATCTGTACGTTATGGGCCACCTGCACCAGGTTATCGATCTTCACACCATTGCCCAGGCGGGTGTCCTCAAGCGCCCCCCGGTCAATGGCGGTATTGGCGCCCACTTCCACATCGTCCCCCAGGGTAACGCCACCTATCTGGGCAATACGGTGCCATTCGCCCTTGTGTACCGCGAAACCAAAACCATCGGAGCCAATGACGGCACCGCTGAGAATGTGGCAGCGGTGCCCCATGGTGACGCCATGGGCCAGGGTGACCCTCGGTCTCAGGACACAGTCATCCCCGAGCGAACAGTCGGCACCAATCACCGAGTGGGCACCAATCACCACCCGCTGGCCCAGGGTGACGCCGGCCTCGATCACCACATAGGGGCCTATGCTGGCGCTGTCCGGCACCACCACCGAGGGGGCAATCACCGCCGTGGCATGCACTCCCGCTGCCGGTGCCGGCGAGGTATCGAAGTAACGGCTGATGCGAGCATAACCAAGGTAGGGGTCGTCCAGTAACAGGACATTGGTCTGGG
Source organism: Marinobacter sp. OP 3.4 (assembly GCF_036224885.1). Classification (NCBI taxonomy): domain Bacteria; kingdom Pseudomonadati; phylum Pseudomonadota; class Gammaproteobacteria; order Pseudomonadales; family Marinobacteraceae; genus Marinobacter; species Marinobacter sp. OP 3.4. Next base: position 19,294 of record NZ_JAVVLT010000065.1, on the reverse strand, counting down.
TTGGCTCCGCCATGGCTGGCGAGATCAACACGGCGCCGGCCTGGCTCTCTCCCAGGTACCGGCTGTAGGCAGGGTTCGACAGAAAGCTCAACTGGTCCGGGCCGGCGGCCTCCAGGGTGGCCAGACCGGTGATTTCCAGGTCGGGGTCGCCCCGCAACTCCGCTCCCAGGGCGCTGGCGATCTCCGCCAGTGTCATGCGTTTGGTGGCCATGTTACTGGTTCAACTTCTCCAGGAGTTCGTCGGTCAGGTTAAGCTCCGGTTTCACAGTGACCACGGTCTCCGACGGCAGGATGATGTCCAGGTCGTGCTCTTCCATCAGTTCCTTCACCGCCGCATCCACTTCCGGACGGGCGTCGTCCAGGAACGTCTGCTTGCGGCTGTTGAGGGTCTGGTCCAGTTGCTGCTTCTTCTGGGCGAATTCCTGGGCCTTGCGCTGGAACTCCTGCGTAAGCTGCTCCCGCTCGCTCTCATTCATCATGGCGCCGTCCTTCTGCAGACGCTCCTGCAGATCCCGGGCCTCCTGCTGGGCCTTGCGGACCTCCTCCTCGGTTCCGGCAAAGTCCCGCTGCAATTGCTCGCTGAACGCCCGGGCATCTTCCGACGAGAACAGCGCCTGGCGCAGATCAACAACACCGATACGGGTATCGGCCGCCACGGGAACAGCGACCAGCAGAGCGGATACCATGGCCAGTGCGCGTGGACTGACTACCTGTTTGAAGGTTTCCTTTAAACCAACCATCGTATTATCTCCTTGATTACACAAGGGTTCCGGTCACATTATACCGAAACCCACCCTGCCCTGAGGTGACGCTATTCACCACCTCGACCAACACCTCAGAAACTCTGTCCCAGGGAAAACTGGAACATCTGGGTGTCGTCGCCACTCTGGTCCGTGAGGGGCTGGGCCAGACTGAAGGCAAGCGGGCCAACCACGGTCACCCACTGGAACCCGATACCAACAGACGTCCGGATTTCGCCGATGTCCGGATCAAAACCGCGGGTCGTGTCGAATACCTGACCGGCATCCAGGAAGAACGAGGTCCGCATGCTGCGGGTATCCCCCGCAAATGGCGTGGGCACGATCAGTTCCAGGCTGGCCTCGGTCAGGACGTTACCACCGAAAGGATCGTCATCATCACTGTCGTTCGGGTTATTGTTGTCGACCCGGTTACCCAGGGAATTGGCCCGGTAGCCCCGGACAGAGCCATAACCGCCGGCATAGAAATGCTCATAGAACGGCATCTGGGAACGATCCCCATATCCATTACCATAGCCCAGTTCCGCCCGGGTGCGGATAATCCAGGATTCATCCTCGTCCAGGGGCCAGAAACTGTCACCCTTGTAACGCAACTTGTAAAAGGTCAGGTCACTGCCCGGCACGGCGATATCCGCCGACAGGCTGTTGCTGTAACCATCCGTGGGCAGCACGCCCCGGTTGAGGGTACTGCGACGCCAGGATCCCGTCAGGAAATAGTTACCAAAGCTATCACCCTCATCCTCGATAAACTCTACGACTTCATCCGACGTATAGGACCCCTGCTGGATCTTGGAAAGCGTATAGCCAATCCCGAAATTGAGGCGGGTATAGCTGTCAATGGGGTAACCGAAGTTCAGGCTGCCGCCGTATTCATCCAGCAGGTAGGATGAAATGTCCTGCTCCTCGAAGTCGGTCTCCCGGGCGAACAGGCTGAACCCGCGGCTGACGCCATCCACCGTGTAGTAGGGATCCTCGTAGGAGAAATTCGCACTCTTGATGGAGTCGCTGAAGTTGGCGCCGATGGACACGCGCTTGCCGGTCCCGAAGAAGTTGTTCTCGGAAATATTGGCCCCCAGGATCACGCCGGACACCTGGGAGAAACCAATGGACGCGGACAGGCTGCCCGTGGGTTGCTCCGTTACCGTATAGGTCACATCCACCAGGTCTTCGGAACCGGGCACCGGCGTAGTGTCCACGGTGACCGTCTGGAAGAAACCCAGCCGCTCAAGCTGGGCCTTGGAGAATTCGATCCGGTCGGTGGACGCCACCCCACCCTCCATCTGGGTCATCTCCTGGCGCAACACCTCGTCCTTGGTGGTGACGTTACCCTCGAAGTTGATACGACGCACATAGGTTCGGTTGCCCGGCTCCACGAAGAAGGTCACCGCGGCCGTATCCTCGGAATCGGATTCGGGAATGGCATTCACGTTGGCGAAGGTATAACCCTCGCGGCCAAGGCGTCGGGACAGGCGTTCGGAGGTGGCGGTGAGCGCCGACTGTGACAGGATGTCCCCCGGCTCAAGCTCGATCAGCTCCCGCAACTCCTCCTCCGGCACGATCAGCTCGCCCCGCAGCTGGATATCGGAGATGGTGTACTGGTTGCCCTCGTTGACGGACACCGCCACGAAGACATCCCGCTTGTCCGGTGAGATGGACACCTGGCTGGATTCGATGTTGAAATCCAGGTAGCCCTGATCCAGGTAGTGGGAGCGTAGCGACTCCAGGTCACCACTGAGCCGCTCACGGGCGTACTTGTCCTTGCTGGTCAGGGAATTCCACCAACTGCTCTCGCGCAGTTCGAGCAGCTCCAGGAGTTCCTCGTCGTCGAAGGCCTCGTTACCAACGATATTGATATGGCGGATCGCCGCCACGTCCCCCTCATTGATATCCAGTCGCACCGCCACGCGATTGCGGGGCAACTCCTCGGCCGTGGCGGTAACCCGCGCATTGTAGCGGCCCTGGCCGACGTAGGACCGGAGGATCTCCAGCTCCAGCCGCTCCAGGGTGGCCCGGCGGAAGACCTGGCCTTCCTGCATACCGGCACCGGCAAGGGCGTCCATCAACATCTCGGTTTCGATGTTCTTGTTGCCCTCAATCTCAATGGATGCAATGGCCGGACGTTCCTGCACCGCCAGTATCAGGGTGCCCTCGTCCCGGTATGCCTCGATATCGGTAAACAGGCCGGTCCGGAACAGGGCGCGGATGGCCTCGGCCAGTTCCTGTTCACTGAGGGACTCACCGATGCCCACCGGAAAAGCAGAGAAAACATTGCCGGCTGAGACCCTTTGCAGGCCCTCGACCTCGATATCCGCTACCGTAAACTCTTCTGCTGCGGCCGGTTGACTGGCAATACCAGCCAGTACGAGGCCAATCGCTGCACCCAGTAAAGAACGTCTCATTAAGTTAAATCGCCTGTTTAATGCGCGTAAGGAGCTCGCAATTCTCACAACCGCATCAGGTCGTTGTAAAGAGCAAACACCATTAATGTCAGAATCATGGCCATACCGATACGTAATCCTAGCGCCTGAACCTGTTCAGACAGCGGGCGCCGGCGGATGGCCTCGATGGTGTAATAAACGATGTGCCCGCCGTCCAGGACGGGGATGGGCAACAGGTTGAGGATGCCCAGGCTCACGCTCAGGTAGGCCAGGAAACGGACAAAGTCCTCGAATCCGGAGCTGACGCTGGCCTCCGCTACCCGGGCAATGGTAATCGGCCCGCTAAGGTTGGTCGGCGACAACAGACCGGTAATCATCTTTTGAATAGCCACCAGGGTCAACCGCGTATCGGACCAGGTCTCCGAGACGGCATTGGGAATCGCCGCCAGGGGGCCATACCGGACCTCCCTAAGCATGTGGTCCGGCCAGTCCACAGCGGCCACGCCGGCACCCACATAGCCCTGCTCCTTGCCATCCACCTGGCGGATGTCAGGGGTCACATCAAGGGAACGCTGATCGCCACCCCGCTCCACCAGCCACTGCTGGGTCTGCCCCGGAGACTGCTGGATGCGCTCCACCAGGGCATACCAGTCGGACACCGGCTCCCCGTCGACGGCGATTACCCGGTCCCCTTCCTGCAAGCCACCGGCTTCCGCCCGGCCGCCCGCAACCACCTCGCCGATCACCGCGGGCACATCGGGCCGCATCGGTGTCAGCCCGAACTGGGTGAGCGGGGCCGGATTCTCGTCCGGCAACTGCCAGCCATCAAGGTCGGCACTCAGGGTACGACGCCCCTGGCCGTCACTGACGGTGATGGACACCATGCTGTCCTCGCCCGCACGCTCCAGCAGACGCATATTAATGTCGCGCCAGGAGGTCACATCGCGGTCATCCACCTGAAGGATCTCCATGCCCGAACGCAGACCCATGTTGTCGGCAATGGAGCCGTCGGTGATCTCGCCGGTGATGGGAGCCACGGTGGTGAAACCCACCACGCTGAGCAGCCAGTAGGCCGCAATGGCGAAGAGGAAGTTGGCGGCGGGGCCGGCCGCGGCAATGGCAATCCGCTGGCCGGGCGGCTTGGAGGTGAAGGCTTCGTGGCGCTGGTCTTCCGGTACCGGACCTTCGCGCTCGTCCAGCATCTTGACGTAACCGCCCAGGGGGATGGCCGCCACGGCGAACTCGGTACCATGCCGGTCGTAACGGGAGAAGATCGGATTACCAAACCCCACCGAAAACCGCAGAACGCGGACCCCGCAACGGCGGGCTACCCAGAAATGCCCATACTCGTGGATGGTCACCAGGATACCCAGGGTGACGATCAGGGCCAGTACTGTCTGGAGAAAATCTAGCATGCAATCAGGGTCCCATCCGGCCGTTGTTGCTTCTGGACTGACATCAGGTCGCCAGTGATCGTCGGGCGAGGCGGTCAATCTCGCCCCTGGCCCATTCACGGGCACGGGCGTCGGCCGCCATGATACCGTCAAAACTGTCCGCCGGCTGGACAGTCACCGATGCCAGGGTCTGCTCTATGATAACCGGGATATCGGCAAAACAAAGCTCCCCGGAGAGGAAAGCGGTGACTGCCTGCTCATTGGCCGCATTCAGGATCGCCGGGGCTGTGCCCCCCGTACGGAAGGCCTCGGCCGCCAGCCGCAGGCAGGGAAAGCGCTCCGTGTCCGGGCGCTCGAAATGGAAGCGCCCCAGGGCAAACAGGTCCAGGGGCTCGGCCCCGGATTCCACCCGCTCCGGCCAGGCCATACCGTTGGCGATGGGGGTGCGCATATCGGGGCTGCCAAGCTGCGCCAGCACCGAGCCATCCACGTATTCCACCATGGAGTGGATGATGCTTTCCGGGTGTACATGGACCTCGATATGCTCCGGCGTGGTATTGAACAGCCAGCAGGCCTCAATCAGCTCCAGCCCCTTGTTCATCAGGGTGGCGGAATCCACGGAGATCTTCTGGCCCATGGACCAGTTGGGGTGTTTGCAGGCCTGGGCCGGGGTGACATCCCTCAGCATCTCCGGGGAATGGGTCCGGAAAGGGCCGCCCGAGGCGGTGAGCAGGATACGCCTTACCCCCGCCCCCGGCAGGTCCCGCACCCGCTCCGGTGGCAGGCACTGGAAGATGGCGTTGTGTTCCGAATCGATGGGCAGAAGCTCGGCACCGGAACGGGCCACCGCGTCCATGAACAGCCGGCCGGACATGACCAGCGATTCCTTGTTGGCCAGTAATACCCGCTTGCCCGCCTCCACGGCGGCCAGGGTGGGCGCAAGGCCGGCGGCACCAACAATGGCCGCCATAACGGTATCCGCAGCCGGGCTGGCTGCCACCTCCGCCAGCCCCGCCTCACCGGTGCGCACATTCACCTCCGGCAGGTCCCGCAGGGCCTCGGCCAGTTGCCCGGCGGCGTCGCCGTCGGCCATCACCGCCACGGCCGGCCGGAACTCCCGACACAGGCGCTCCATATCAGCAACACTGGTGGCGGCGGTCAGCGCGTGGATACCAAAGCGATCCGGATGACGCCGGACCACATCCAGCGTACTCAGGCCTATGGATCCGGTCGCACCGAGAATCGTCAGGTGACGTTTCTGTGGCATGGTCATCACAACATTGCCCCTGAAGTCAGCCAGCCAGTCAGCGTGATCAGCAACGCAAACACCGGGATGGCGGCGGTCAGGCTGTCGATCCTGTCCATGATACCGCCATGCCCCGGCAATAGCTGACTGCTGTCCTTGATACCGCGAAAACGCTTGAGCATGCTCTCCAGCAGGTCACCCACCACGGAGATCCCCGCCACCAGCATGCTCGCCAGCAGCAGCAGCAGGGTATCCGCCATGGCGGCACCGGCCACCAGGCCCGCTGCCACCGCCAACAGCGCCACCGCCGCCAGGCCACCCCAGACACCGGCCCAGGACTTGCCCGGGCTGACCCTGGGCGCCAGCTTGGCGCGACCGAAGGCGCGACCGGCGAAATAGGCGCCGATATCGGCCACCCACACCACCAGGAACACGTAGAGGATAGCCACCAGGCCGCTGGTCAACTCACCAAACAGCAGGCTGCCGTTGCGCAGGTGGTTGAGCCCGACCCAGGCCGGCACCAGCACCAGCAACCCCATGACTGCCCGGACCGGCGGACTACCCCAGACCGAGGTTCCACCGGGGTAGCTGCGAACCATCAACAGCGCCAGTATCCACCAGGCCACCCCCAGCCATAACAGGTTCAGGGTGGGTAGCTGGAATACCGCGACCAGCACCAGGGCCACCAGGGCCGCATAGCCCATACGGGCGGGACTGGAGGTGTAACCAGCCATGTTCGCCCACTCCCAGGCGCCCAGGGTGATGGCCACCCCGGTAAAAATCGCAAACCCCAGCGGCGGCAGGAAGAAAATGCCAATGATGGCAATGGGCGCCAGGATCAGCGCCGTGAGAATTCGGGTTTTGAGCACGTCGCTTTTCGCTCTTGTGTAAGCTCTGGGTTGTTCTTGTTCTGGTGCGAGCTGTTAATGCTGAGCGGCCAACCGTCGATCCACCTGATCGTCCGTCTGGCCAAACCGGCGTTTTCGTCGCGAATAGGCCGCCAGGGCCTTACGCATCTCATCGGCCCGGAAGTCCGGCCAGTACACCTCGGAGAAGTAGAACTCAGTATAGGCCAGGTGCCACAGCAGGAAATTGCTGATGCGCTGCTCCCCGGCGGTACGGATCATCAGGTCCGGCATCGGCAGGTCACCGATGCTGAGGTGCTGCTGGATAAGGTCCTCGGTGATATCGGACGCGGTCAGTTCACCAGCGGCCACCCGGGCAGCCACCTGCCGCGTTGCCTGGGCGATATCCCAGTGGCCACCGTAGTTGGCGGCGATCACCAGCGTCATCAGGGTGTTGTCCCGGGTCAGCTCCTCGGCTTTGGCCATGTGCTCCTGCAGGGAGGGGCTGAAGGCGCTCCGGTCACCAATGATCCGCAGGCGGATGTTGTTCCTGTGCAGCTTCTTCACCTCGCGCTCCAGCGCAAAGAGGAAAAGCCTCATCAGGGCAGACACCTCTTCTTCGGGACGGCGCCAGTTCTCGCTGGAAAAGGCAAACAGCGTGAGTACTTCCACCCCTTCCCTGGCGCAGGTCTCCACCACCGACCTGACTGAATTCACACCCGCCTTGTGGCCGGCGACGCCGTTCAGGCGCCGGGCCTTGGCCCAGCGGTTGTTGCCGTCCATGATGATGGCGACGTGACGCGGAACCTTGCCGGCTTCCACCGGAATATCCGCTGTTACTTTGTCCGTCATGCAATCCCCTAATACCCGCAGGGTGTTCCGCCTGGCGATCAGATCGCCATCAGGTCATCTTCCTTGCCTTTAAGCGTCTTGTCGACATCAGCGATATAACGATCCGTGAGCTTCTGGACCTCTTCCTCACCGCGACGCTGGTCGTCCTCGGTGATTTCCTTTTCCTTCTCGAGTTCCTTGAGGTCGTTATTGGCATCACGACGGGCGTTGCGGATGGAAACGCGGGCATGCTCGGCGTCGGCCTTGGCCTGCTTGACCATTTCGCGACGGGTCTCCTCCGTCAGCATCGGCATCGGCACGCGGATGAGATCGCCACTGGTGGCGGGGTTGAGGCCCAGGTCGGAGGCCATGATGGCCTTCTCGATGGTGGGAATCAGGCTCTTTTCCCACGGTGAGATGGTCAGGGTGCGGTTGTCTTCCACATTGACGCTGGCCACCTGTTTCAGGGGTGTCTCCTGGCCGTAATAGTTGACGTGCACACTGTCCAGGATGGCCGGGTGGGCCCGACCGGTACGAATCTTGTTGAAGGCAGCCGACAGGGCCTCCAGGCTCTTTTTCATGCGTTTCTCAGCATCGGCTTTAATGTCGTCAATCACTTCAGCGTCCTCGCTTGTCTGCATGTCTCTGCCCGCCCCTGCTCCGGGACGGACCTGAATTCGTCGTTCGCCGGGTTATTCCACCAGGGTGCCTTCGGGCTCGCCGGTCACGATCCGGGTCAATACGCCGGGCTCGTTCATGTTGAATACCCGCAGCGGCATGCCATGGTCCCGCGCCAGGCAGATGGCGGTCAGGTCCATCACACCCAGCTTCTTGTCCAGTACTTCATCATAGGTCAGCCGGTCGTATTTCACCGCCGTGGGATCGGTCATCGGGTCCGCGGAGTAGACGCCATCCACCTTGGTGGCCTTCAGCACCGCATCCGCCTCGATCTCGATACCCCGCAGGCAGGCGGAGGAATCGGTGGTGAAGAAGGGGTTGCCGGTGCCGGCGCAGAAGATCACCACATCACCGTCCTTGAGGTCACGGACCGCCCGGCGGCGGTCATAATGCTCCACGATACCACTCATGGGGATGGCCGACATAACCCGGGTGCGGATGTTGGAGCGCTCCAGGGCGTCCCGCATGGCCAGGCCGTTCATGACGGTGGCCAGCATGCCCATATGGTCGCCGGTCACCCGGTCCATGCCCGCCTCGTTCAGGGCCGCGCCCCGGAACAGGTTACCACCACCAATCACCAGCCCCACCTGCACGCCAATCCCGATCAGGGCGCCAATCTCCAGCGCCATGCGGTCAAGTACCTTGGGATCAATGCCGAACTCATGCTCGCCCATCAGGGCCTCACCACTGAGCTTGAGCAGGACGCGCTTGTATCTGGGCTGGGTCTTGGAAGATGTCGGCATGCTATTCCCCTCGTCTGTGAACCTGGATCCAGGCACCGGTTGCGGTACCTGAACGGAAATACCCGGATTACCCTACTGACTATGCGTACCAGTGGGCTATCCGTGGTTTCCCGATGGACTTGTATCTGACATGCTCCTCATTCAAAAAGGGGCATCTCAGATACAAGCCCGCCACGGCAGCCCGGGCGAACCCGAACTGGCGTGGCAGACTGAGGGAGCCTTCCCGGGGCTGGCATAGCGCCCCGGAAGGCCCCGCCGGCGTGGCAATGCCACCCCGGGGATCAGCAGACTCAGGCCTTGCCGGTGCCGGCAGCGGCAGCCACCTCGGCAGCGAAGTCCACTTCTTCCTTTTCGATACCCTCGCCCACTTCCAGACGAACGAAACCGACCAGCTCGGCACCGTTGTCCTTCAGCAGCTCACCCACGGTCTGGTCCGGGTTCTTCACGAAAGGCTGCTCCACAAGGCTGTTCTCCTTGAGGAACTTCTTGATCCGGCCACCCATCATCTTCTCGACGATTTCGGCGGGCTTGCCTTCCATGTCCGGCTGGGCCTTGATGATGTCCTTCTCTTTCTCGACTTCCTCGGCGGGCATGTCTTCCGGCTTGCCGACGCGGGGGTTGACGGCAGCGGCGTGCATGGCCACGTCGCGGGCCACTTCCGCGTCACCGGCGGTAATGGCAACCACGGAGGCAATCTTGTTGTTGCTGTGGACATAGCCACCCACAACCGGGCCTTCAACGCGGACAATGCGACGCACGGTGATGTTCTCACCGATCTTCTGGACCAGCGCCTCGCGCTTGGCTTCCAGGTCGCCTTCCATCAGCTTGGCCACGTCGGTTTCGCCCTTCTCGAAGGCAACATCCAGTACGTCGTTGGCGAAACCAAGGAAGTTGTCGTCACGAGCCACGAAGTCGGTCTCGGAATTCACTTCCAGGATGTAGGCAACGGTATTGTCGTCGGAGATGCGGATCAGGGAGGCGCCTTCAGCAGCGGTACGGCCTGCCTTCTTGGCGGCCTTCAGGCCGGATGACTTGCGCAGCTCTTCGATTGCGGCATCAACACTGCCTTCAGCTTCCACCAGTGCCTTCTTGCACTCCATCATGCCAAGGCCGGTGCGCTCACGGAGCTCCTTGACCATTGCAGCGGTAATAGCAGCCATGTTCAATCCTCTTAACAGTTAGAACCGGCCGGGCGCGATCGGTGGCCCGGCGGTTGAATCCAGCGAAAGGAGGCGACGTTGTCCTCGCCCCCATTCCAACGGGTCAACGTGATAGGCGTATGACCGGCAGCGTTACTCGGCTGCGGGTGCTTCGCCGGCGGCAGCTTCTTCGCTGACTTCAACAAACTCGTCAGCGCCACCGCCTGCCTGGGCAGCTTCGATGCAGGTGTCTGCAACGGCCTTCACGTAGATCTGGATGGCGCGGATGGCGTCATCGTTGCCCGGAATCACATAGTCAACGCCGTCCGGATCACTGTTGGTATCGACCACACCAATCACGGGAATGCCCAGCTTGTTGGCTTCCTTGATGGCGATACGCTCGTGGTCCACATCGATCACGAACATGGCGTCCGGCAGGCCGCCCATGTCCTTGATACCACCGATGGACCGCTCCAGACGCTCCATTTCACGGGTGCGGTCCAGGGCTTCCTTCTTGGTCAGCTTGTCGAAGGTACCGTCCTGGCTCTGGGTTTCCAGGTCACGGTAGCGACGGATGGACTGACGGATGGTCTTGTAGTTGGTCAGCATGCCGCCCAACCAGCGATGGTTGACGTACGGCTGACCGGCACGGTCGGCTTCTTCCTTGATGATCTTGGCCGCGGCACGCTTGGTGCCAACGAACAGGATCTTGTTCTTGTTACCGGCCAGCTGCTCGATGAACTGCAGCGCGTCGTTCATGGCCGGAACAGTCTGTTCCAGGTTGATGATATGGATCTTGTTGCGGGCGCCGAAGATGAACTTCGACATTTTCGGGTTCCAGTAACGGGTCTGGTGACCGAAGTGAGCACCTGCCTTGAGCAGGTCACGCATGTTTACCTGAGCCATGATAAATACCTTGTAGCTTCGGGTTAGTCCTCCACACGTCCGATTGCTCCAACCCGAGCGGCCTCTGGCCATGGTTCGGGCACCCTGGAACAACGTGCTGACGCGTGTGTGAATTTGCCGGCGCCCCCAACACAGGTCGAGGTTCGCATTTCGGCGGCGCGTTTATACCATAAAACCCGCCCCCGGCGCCAGCTTTTCCGCACTTCCTTGTACCTGTACAGCCAGCCCCTTAAAATAGCCTATCCGCCCGGCAGTCGCCTTCCGGTGCCCGACTGGCACAAGCCTTATCCAAGACGACGGTATACGCCCGGGGCGACGCCATTCATTTACCAGGAAGTCCAATGACAGTAACCATCAAGACCCCGGAAGAAATCGAGAAGATGCGCGTGGCCGGTCGCCTGGCGGCTGAGGTGCTGGAAATGATCGACGCCCACATCAAGCCCGGTGTCACCACCGAGGAACTTGACCGGATCTGCCACGACTACATCGTCAATGAGCAGAAGGCCATTCCGGCCCCCCTGAACTACAAGGGGTTCCCCAAATCCATCTGCACCTCCATCAACCATGTGGTGTGCCATGGCATCCCCTCCGAGAAGAAGGTGCTCAAGGAGGGCGATATCATGAATATCGACGTCACCGTGATCAAGGACGGCTACCACGGCGACACCAGCAAGATGTGGATCGTCGGCAAGCCCAAGCCCGGCTCCGAGCGCCTGATCCGCATCACCCAGGAGTGCATGTACAAGGGCATCGAGCTGGTGAAGCCCGGCGCCCGTCTGGGGGATATCGGCCACGTCATCCAGGAGCACGCCGAGAAGCACCGCTACTCGGTGGTCCGTGACTTCTGCGGCCACGGCATCGGCAAGGTCTTCCACGAGGAGCCTCAGGTCATGCACTACGGTCGCCCGGGCACCGGTATGGAACTGAAGGAAGGCATGATCTTCACCATCGAGCCCATGATCAACCAGGGCAAGTACCACACCAAGGTGCTGGGGGATGGCTGGACCGCCGTCACCAAGGACCACAAGCTGTCCGCCCAGTGGGAACACACCATCCTGGTGACCGCCGACGGCCACGAAGTGCTGACCAGACGCCAAGAAGAGTCAATCTGAGTGGACACGACCGTACTCGCCAATGAGATCGCCAAGGCCCCCTCCCCCATCAAGGCGGCCAGGGAGCTTCTCAAGAAGGCCTATCTGGCCGACGCCGAAGCCTTCCGCAATGGTGCGGATGTCCGTGACCTGGTGAAGTCCCGGGCGGATACGGTCGACCTGGTACTGCGGGAAATCTGGAACCGCTACGACTTCGCACGCTCCGGTGACATCGCCCTGCTGGCCGTGGGCGGCTATGGCCGGGGCGAGCTCCACCCCCACTCGGATATCGACCTGCTGATCCTCACCCGTAACGGTATCGACGATGCCTGGCATGAGGACCTGGGCGCCTTTATCACCCTGCTGTGGGACCTGAGGCTGGATATCGGCCACAGCGTGCGCAGCCTGGAGGAATCCAAGCAGGCCGCCCGCGAGGATGTCACCATCCTCACCAACCTGCTGGAAACCCGTACCATCGCGGGCCCCGAGGAACTAACGACGGAACTGAGCCGGGCGGTGTATTCCGACGACGTCAGCAGCGACCGCAACTACTTCATCGCCAAACGCGAGGAACAGCTCAAGCGCCACCAGAAGTACGGCGACACCGAGTACAACCTGGAACCCAACATCAAGGCCTCGCCAGGCGGCCTGCGGGATATCCAGAACATCGGCTGGATCACCAAGCGCCATTTCGGCCTCGACACCATTGCCGACCTCACCCGGTTCAGCGTCCTGACCGAGGAAGAGCACGATGTGCTGCTGCAGGGCGAGAACTTCCTCTGGCGCCTGCGCTACGGCCTGCAACTGATCGCCGACCGCAACGAAAACCGGCTGCTGTTCGACCACCAGCGCGCCCTCGCCGACATGCTCGGCTACCGGGACAAAGGCCGCAAACTGGGTGTCGAGCAGATGATGCAGGCCTACTACCGCACGGTGCTGGCCCTGGCGGAGCTGACCGATGTGATCCTGCAGTACTACGACGAGGCCATCCTGCAACGGGACCAGGAGGCGAAGATCCAGCCCCTGAACCGACGCTTCCAGATCCGCGACCAGTACATCGAGGCCATCAACACCCAGGTGTTCGCCTACGCCCCCTACGCCATCATGGAAATCTTCCTGCTGATGGCCCAGCACCCGTCCATCCGGGGCATCCGGGCGTCCACCATCCGCGCCCTGCGGGCACACCGCCACCTGATCGACGACCAGTTCCGCAACGACCTGGCGGTGACCTCGCTGTTCATGGAACTGGTGAAGACCCCGCACCCGCTGGACGAAACCCTCGCCCATATGAAGAAGTACAGCGTACTGGGGCGCTACCTGCCGGAATTCGGCCAGATTATCGGCCAGATGCAGTACGACCTGTTCCACATCTACACCGTGGACACTCATACCCTGCGGGTGATCCGCAACATGGTGCGACTGGGCAACCCGGAGAGCCGCACGGAGTTCCCCCTGGCCTCACGCCTGGTCCACCAGCTCCCGAAGCCGGAAGTGCTCTACCTGGCCGGCCTCTACCACGACGTGGCCAAGGGCCGTGGCGGTGACCACTCGGAGCTGGGGGCGGAAGACGCGGAGGCCTTCTGCAAGCGCCACCACCTGGGCGAGCGGGACACCCAACTGATCGCCTGGCTGGTGGAAAACCACCTGCTGATGTCCATGACCGCCCAGCGCAAGGACATCTCCGACCCGGACATCATCAATGAGTTCGCCCGGGCCGTGCCCAGCCAGGTGCACCTGGACTACCTGTACGTACTGACCGCCTGCGATATCAGCGCCACCAACCCCAAGCTGTGGAACACCTGGCGGGCGTCGCTGCTGCGCCAGTTGTACGTGGAGACCAAGCGCGCCCTGCGCCGGGGCACGGAGACACCGTTTAACCGCGAGGAGTGGGTCAAGGCCACCCAGTCGGAAGCCCGGGAGATCCTCCACGCCCAAGGCATGACAGACGAGCAGATCGATGTCATCTGGGACACCCTGGACGAGGAATACTTCCTGCAGGATTCCACCATCGATATCGCCTGGCAGACCGCCGCCATCATCCGCCACGGCGACGACCCGGACCCGCTGGTACTGATCCGCGACACCCGGGGTGGCCCCACCGACGGCTACTCCCATATCGTGATCTACGTGAAGGACCGGGTGGCCCTGTTTGCCGCCACCACCGCAGTGCTTGAGCAGCTCAACCTGAACATCGTCGACGCCCGCATCAGCGTGGCCAGCAAGGGCCCCTGGTCCATCAGCTCCTACGTGGTGCTGGACGAGCAGGGCCAACCCCTGGGCAAGGATCCGGCCCGCAAGGAGCGGGTCCGCAAGCGGCTGGTGGAGGAACTGGACGACCCGGACGACTACCCGGACATCATCCAGCGCCGCACGCCCCGGCAACTGAAGCACTTCTCGTTTCCCACGGAAGTCACCCTGTCCAACGACACCTTCAATCAGCGCACGGTGATCGAGGTAATCACCCCCGACCGGCCGGGGCTGCTGGCCCGGGTTGGCCGGGTGCTGCTGGAACACCGGGTCCGCCTGACCAACGCCAAGATCGCCACCCTCGGTGAACGGGTGGAAGACGCCTTCTTCGTCACCGACGAGCACGGCTGGCCGATCCGCGACCCGGACGTCTGCCAGTCACTACAGGACGACCTGCGCAACATGCTGGATAACACCCAATGAATCCCAACCTGTCCCGACTACACCCCTACCCGTTTGAAAAGCTCGCCACACTCAAGGCCGATGTGGTGCCGCCGGCGCACCTGGACGCCATCTCCCTGGGCATCGGCGAGCCCAAGCACCCGTCGCCGGAATTCGTCAAACGGGTCATCGCCGACAACCTGGATCGCCTGGCCAACTACCCCACCACCGGGGGCATGCCGGAACTGCGCCAGGCCATCGCGGACTGGGCCACCCGGCGCTTCCGCCTCAACCCCGGTACCCTGAAGGCGGACGGCAACGTGGTGCCGGTGAATGGCACCCGGGAGGGGATCTTCTCGTTCGTGCAGGCCGCCGTGGACAACACACGACCGGCGACGGTGGTCAGCCCCAATCCCTTCTACCAGATCTACGAAGGGGCCGCCCTGCTGGCCGGCGCCACGCCCCACTACCTGCCCTGCGACGCAGGCAACGGTTTCATCCCGGATTTTGCGGCAGTGCCGGACGACGTCTGGCGGGACTGCCAGATCCTGTTCCTGTGCTCGCCGGGGAACCCCAGCGGCGCCGTCATCCCGAGGGACACCCTGAAGCAGGTAATCGAACTGGCGGACCGGCACGATTTCATCATCGCCTCGGACGAGTGCTACTCCGAACTCTACCCGGACGAGGCCAATCCCCCGGAGGGCCTGCTGCAGACCTGCGCCGCCCTGGGCCGGGACGACTACGCCCGCTGCGTGGTGTTCCACAGCCTGTCCAAGCGCAGCAACCTGCCGGGCCTGCGCTCCGGCTTCGTAGCCGGCGATGCCCGCATCCTGAAGGACTACCTGCGCTACCGCACCTACCACGGCTGCGCCATGCCCATCCACAACCAGCTGGCCAGCATCGCCGCCTGGCAGGATGAGGACCACGTAAAGGAAAACCGCGCCGCCTACCGCGCCAAGTTCGAGGCGGTCGTACCCATCCTGCAACAGGTCATGAACGTGGACTTCCCGGGCGCCGGCTTCTACCTGTGGCCCGAGACACCCATGAGCGACGAAACCTTCGCCCGGGATCTCTCCGCGCAGCAGAATGTGCACGTACTGCCGGGCCGCTACCTGTCCCGCACCGTCGACGGCTATAACCCAGGAGAGAATCGCGTGCGCATGGCCCTGGTGGCGCCGCTGGAAGAATGCGTTGAAGCAGCGGAGCGGATTGTGCGGTTTCTTCAGCGGTAATCCCCTGAGTTCGCGGCGTACATCCCCTCTCCCCTGGAGGGAGAGGACCAGGGAGAGGGGGAGCGCCCGCAGGGCGCCATAAGACAAATTGTGGAGTCAGTCGCCCCACCCTCTCCCCACCCCCTCTCCCGTCAAGGGAGAGGGGCTAAAACCGGAGTTCGCGGCGTACATCCCCTCTCCCCTGTGCGGGAGAGGGCCAGGGAGAGGGGGAGCGCCCGTAGGGCGCCAAAATCATACATTGGAGTTACCTACTCCCCCCTCTCCCCAACCCCTCTCCCTCCAGGGGGAGAGGGGCTTAGAAAGAAACAGGATTGAACCATGAAGCTCTACGGCATCAAAAACTGCGACACCGTCAAAAAAGCCCGCAAGTGGCTGGACGAGAACAACGTCGCCCATGAATTCCACGATTTCAGGAAGGACGGCCTGGATGAAACCCTGCTCTCCCGCTGGGAACAGGCCATCGGCTGGGAGACCCTGATCAACCGCCGGGGTACCACCTGGCGCAAGCTGCCGGAAGAGCTTCGTGATACCATTGGCGCCCAGACCGCCCACGAGATCATGCTGGACAACCCTTCCATCATTAGACGTCCGGTGGTGGAAAGTGGTGACAGCGTAAGTGTCGGCTT
Source organism: Marinobacter sp. OP 3.4 (assembly GCF_036224885.1). Classification (NCBI taxonomy): domain Bacteria; kingdom Pseudomonadati; phylum Pseudomonadota; class Gammaproteobacteria; order Pseudomonadales; family Marinobacteraceae; genus Marinobacter; species Marinobacter sp. OP 3.4. The sequence continues at coordinate 2,799 of NZ_JAVVLT010000065.1, read as the reverse complement.
TAGCGCTGACGAATGGGCCGAAAGATACAAGGCTTGAGCGATACCAGAGGCCAGCACCTCATTCAGCGGCGAACATCCCCTCTCCCCTGTGCGGGAGAGGGTCAGGGAGAGGGGGAGCGCCCGCAGGGCGCCAAAAGGCAAATTGTGGAGTTAGCTGCCCCACCCTCTCCCCAACCCCTCTCCCGTCAAGGGAGAGGGGCTAAGCTTTCATCTTTACCAACGAGGAGCACCAGATGAGTTTTGCATTCGGAATTGGCATCGGCACCCAGAACCAGAAGAGCGAGTGGCTGGAAGTCTACTACCAGCAGCCGGTCCTGATGCCGGATAACGAGCTGATCGAAGTGGCCTCCAACACCCTGGGCTACCAGGGCGGCAACCAGGCCATCGAGGCGTCCGCCGATCAGCTCAAGGCCTTTGCCGAAGCCCTGGGCTCCACCTCTCAGACGGATCAGGCCACCCTGGCCCGCAAGGCGGCTGACAGCCGCAAGCCGGTATCCGTGACCATCCTGCAGACAGATGACTCCGCCACCAGCACGCCCGAGGTGTACCTGAAGCTTCACCTGCTCTCCCACCGGCTGGTCAAGCCCCACGGCGTCAAGCTGGACGGCATCTTCGGGCTGCTGCCCAACCTGGCGTGGACCAACGAAGGCGCCATCGACCTGGACGAGCTGCCCGAGCGCCAGCTCCAGGCCCGCCTGGAAGGCCGCATCCTGGAAGTGAAGTCCGTGGACAAGTTCCCGCAGATGACCGACTACGTGGTCCCCCGGGGCGTGCGCATCGCCGATACCGCCCGGGTACGCCTGGGCGCCTACGTGGGCGAAGGCACCACGGTCATGCATGAAGGCTTCATCAACTTCAACGCCGGCACCGAAGGCACCAGCATGATCGAGGGCCGCGTATCCGCCGGCGTGATGATCGGCAAGGGCTCTGACCTGGGCGGCAGCTGCTCCACCATGGGTACCCTGTCCGGTGGCGGCAACATCATCATCTCCGTGGGCGAGAACTGCCTGCTGGGCGCCAACGCCGGCATTGGCATTCCCCTGGGCGATCGCTGCACCGTGGAAGCCGGCCTGTACATCACTGCCGGCACCAAGGTGGCCCTGCTGGATGACCAGAACAACCTGGTGGAAGTGGTCAAGGCCCGGGACCTGGCCGGCAAGACCGACCTGCTCTTCCGCCGCAACAGCCAGACCGGCGCGGTGGAGTGCAAGACCAACAAGACCGCCATTGAACTGAACGACCAGTTGCACGCCAATAACTGAAGCCTCAGCCAATGCACTGCTTAGCCCCCTCTCCCTTCACGGGAGAGGGTTGGGGAGAGGGTGGAGCAGACGACTCCTCCGTTTGATCGTAGGCGCCCTTCGGGCGCTCCCCCTCTCCCTGGCCCTCTCCCTCCAGGGGAGAGGGGATGCAGGTCGAAACCTTGGCAAGACGCTATGAGAACCGTCATGACATTATCCCCCACTCTCGAACTCGCCATGGACCTGATCCGCCGCCAGTCCGTCACCCCGGACGATGCCGGCTGCCAGGAACTGATGATGTCCCGCCTGGCGCCCCTGGGCTTCGCGGGCGAAAACCTGCGTTTTGGCGACACCGACAACCTCTGGGCCCGCAAGGGCTCTGATGGCCCCCTGCTGGCCTTTGCCGGGCATACCGATGTGGTGCCCACCGGTCCCGAGAAGAACTGGACTCACCCGCCCTTCGAAGCAGACATCCACGATGGCTACCTCCACGGACGGGGCGCGGCAGACATGAAAGGCAGCCTGGCCGCCTTCGTCACCGCCTGCGAACGCTTCGTGGAAAAGTACCCGGATCACCGGGGCTCCATTGCCCTGCTGATCACCAGCGACGAGGAAGGCCCGGCCCACGACGGCACCGTCAAGGTGGTGGAAACCCTGGAGGCCCGGAACGAGAAGATCGACTGGTGCCTGATCGGCGAGCCCTCCAGCACCCATGAAGTGGGAGACATCATCAAGAATGGCCGTCGCGGCTCCCTGCACGGCTACCTCACGGTCCACGGCGTGCAGGGGCATGTGGCCTACCCCCATATGGCGGAAAACCCCGTACACACGGCTGCGCCGGCACTGGATGCCCTGGCCAACGAATTCTGGGACAGCGGCAACGACTTCTTCCCGCCCACCACCTTCCAGATCACGAAGATCGAGGCGGGCACCGGCAGCAACATCATCCCCGGCGAGCTGACAGTGCACTTCAACTTCCGCTACTGCACCGAAAACACCGCGGAAAGTCTGGAGGAACGGGTGGTCGCCATCCTGGACCGGCACAACCTGAAATACGACCTGGAATGGCACCTGAGCGGACGCCCCTTCCTGACGGACCGGGGTGCCCTGGTCACCGCCACCCAGAACGCCATCCGCCGGGTCACCGGTCGCGAGACGGAACTATCCACCTCCGGCGGCACCTCCGACGGTCGTTTTATCGCCCCCACGGGCGCGCAAGTAGTGGAACTGGGGCCGCTGAATGCGACCATCCACAAGGTGGACGAATGCGTGAAGGCGGAGGATCTCGATACGCTGTCCGAGATCTATGAGCAGGTGTTGGTGGAGTTGCTGGGGTAGAAGAAGGGGGGTGAGTAGCACGGAAACTGCGGTAAACATCCCCTCTCCTCATATGGGAAGGGCTTCAGCAAACTTGGCGGCGTAAATTCCCTCTCCCATACGGGAAGGGCTTCAGCATATTTGGCGACATACATCCCCTCTCCCCTGTGCGGGAGAGGGCCAGGGAGAGGGGGAGCGCCCGAAGGGCGCCAGAGACCGGATTCCGGAGTTGCCGGCTTGG
>NZ_JAVVLT010000064.1:0-4520 GCF_036224885.1 Marinobacter sp. OP 3.4 | reverse complement strand
TGAAGAAGCGATTCACCGAAGAACAGATCATTCCCATTCTGAAGGAAGCCGAGGCTGGCCTTCCGGTCAAAGAGCTGTGCCGAAAGTACAACATCTCGGACGCAACCTTCTACACATGGCGCAAGAAGTATGGCGGCCTGGAAGTCTCTGAAGCCCGTCGCCTGAAAGCTCTTGAGGAAGAGAACGCCCGGCTCAAGAAGTTGCTGGCCGAGTCCATGCTGGACACAGAAGCTCTGAAGGCCGGACACTACCCGACCCTGGACCTGAACATCTCCTATGGCGAGACCGATATTGATGGCCTGAGGGCCGGCAACACCGGAGGCACATCCGGCAGTGGCGGTGCCACCCGCACTGGCAACGGCACCACCACCGAGGGCGTTATTGGCGTGACCCTGAATGTGCCCCTGTACAGCGGCGGCGGGACACAGGCCGGGGTCCGTCAACAGCGCTCACGAGTGACCGCAGCCGATGAAGCCCTGAGCACGGTTCGCCGGGACGTTCGGGTCGATACCCGCAGCTTTTTCCGCTCCGTTAACACCAACATCGAATCCGCATCAGCGCTCGAACAGACCATCGTCTCAAGGCGAAGCGCACTCGACGCCACCCGCGCCGGCTACGATGTCGGCACCCGCAACATCGTCGAGGTGCTGGATGCCGAACGGGATTACTACGAGGCCCTGCAGAACTATGCCAACGCCCGTTATGACTACATCCTCAACAGTCTGCGCCTGAAACAGTCCGCCGGCACCCTCAGCCCCGATGACCTGATCCAGCTCAACCGCTGGCTCAGCGCCTCCGCTCCTGGCATCGAGGCAATTGCCGGGGACGATGAGACCATCGAGGATCCCACGCAAGACTGAATAAAACCCATAAGAGGCACAACAGCATGTTTTCAAGATATTTGCACAAAACCTTAGTAACCCTGTCTCTGAGCGCGGTCTCTGCCACAGCCGTGGCAGACAGCGAATGGCAAAGCGCCATGACCGGCGCCGACTGGGACGGCAGTATCGGTGCAGGCGCATTCTATGCCCCGGATTATCTCGGTAGTGACGACTATGAAACCCACGCACTCCCCAATATCAACCTGCGCTATGGCGAGCGATTCTATCTCAATATCCGGGATGGTTTGGGCTGGAACCTGCTTAACCAGAATGACTGGCAATTGTCCACGTTTCTTGGCTATGTGGGTGGTCGGGACAACGAAGGCGACATCGAAGCACTCGATGAAGTCGATTCGGGGGCCGCTCTGGGTCTGCGTCTGCGATACCAGGCGGGCCCATTCGATCACAGCGCTTCCGTACGCACCCCGGTCACGGGAGATGTGGATGGTTACCAGATTAAGCTTCGCAGCAGTTGGCGAACGCCGGTCTCTGATAACTTGTCATTGTCTGTGGGGCCAGGCCTGACTTACTCCAGCAAACAGTGGACCGAAGACCTTTTCAATATCTCAGCGGTCGAGAGCGCGCGTTCCGGTCTGCCCCGCTTTTCGGCAGACAGCGGATATCTTCGGGCCCGGCTAGGGGGCGCGCTGACTTACCGGATGACCCCTTCATGGTCGCTGACCGGCCTTGCAGGCGTGGCTTACCTCACCGGCGAGGCAGAAGACAGCCCGATTGTGGACGACGTCGGTAACGCCACTCAGGCGTTTGGTGGCGCATTAATCAATTATCGATTCTAATAAGGGCGTCGGGGTCGCCTCAGCCGAAACTGGCATTATCTCTAGCTCACCGACAACATCCGCTCAGATGCTGGCTGCCCATACGCAAGAGTTGCGGCATAAGCCGTTGCAAGGCCGGCCAGCCAGCTTACCCATGCGGCCCAGTAAAACAGTCAGGTCTCGACAGCCAGGAACACTGGCACGCCGGCGCCGTCCCATTCCTCTCCCATGCAGGCCAGTGAAAATAAGGCGCTGTTTGAAATACGGCCATCACCAAAGAGAGACTGGCTGACCGCCAAAGTCCTGGAACGCATCAATCTCGGTTATATTCTATCTATCCACCTTGCATAGAAGGACTATTGGTTGCCTGCTGTGGTTGCAAGCAGCAACTGAACCCGACCGCTGGCGATCAGTACACTCCGTTCCCTCTGCCAGCAGTTTACCTGTACCAAGCTGGTGCGGCGCCCCTGGCGGACAACCTCGGCACTGGCGAAGGTAGATCGTGCCTGCGCTGACCGAAGGTAGTTGATGTTGCTGTCCAGTATGCGTGGGTACGATGCCTGCGCACCTTTGCCGTGCGCAGCAATCCGCGCCGTGATCTCGATCAGCGCACCAAGTACACCGCCATGCAGGGCGGGCAGCATAAAGTTGCCAATCAAAGACTTTTGATAAGGCAGATGAACCCATACCCCACTGGAGTCTTGTTGAGCCTGAAGCCCGAGATGGCGAGCGTAGGGAATGCGTTCCAGCAAGGTTTGCCAGTATTCATTGTTGCCTTCCCGTAGGTCCGGACCTGGTTGCAGTGAATCGATACGCTGGCTCATGCTTCTCTTTTCTGTCCTAAAGTAGTCTGGAAACGTTGGCCGCGGGTATTGCGCATGAAGGTTGCGCTACCCGCCGCAACCGGCTGCTTATCGCCCTCAGGGAAGATGTTACAGTGAATGAACGCGATTTCGTCCGTAAGGTAACGACAGGCTGCTACCGCCAGCAGGGCGCGCTCGGTGGTGGCGGACCGAAAGTAATCCATTCGGAGATCCAGTGTGGCGATCGGGGTGAGCTCCCGGGCTTCGGCAAATACTGCCAGCCCGCTGGCCGAGTCCGCGAGCGAATACAACACGCCGGTGCAAATCTCCTTTGCGCCATCGTCGGCGATCATCCATGACTGTGGCATCAGGCGCATGCAGACCTCTCCCCCGTTCACAGAAACAACCTGCATGCCCAAATCCTGACCATGGGGGACCTCTTGGGTGAACTGCCACGCGGTCATCACGGCATTACTGTGCCTTTTTTCGTGGGATTCAGTCATCAGCGCTGCCCAGCCGGAATGCTAAGCTTGCGGAAACAGGAAAGCTTTCGGGCGAGATGGTTCATCTGTAAATACCATACTTTGTGTCGGAGCGGTGTTTTAGTTATTTTGGTTGGTTAACCAACCAATAGTCAAGCTCTGGCGGGTATAAATGGCGGTTACTTGCATGATGGCGTACCATCACACAAAGGCTATATAGTTGATTTTTTGAACATTACGCTGGCCGTGCCAAGGAGATATTGAAGCTATGGTTCTCAGACCAGTCACGACGGTGCGCAAACTGGATGACTAGTGTCCCGTCCGGTTAATTCGTTTATTTATTATCAATGATGCTCAGCTTTGCTCGCGCCACTGAAGTCATAATCGATTCTGCACTTTTGTGCCACCGGAACGGCTTGGCCAGTTTCTCGTTATGGGTCTTTATATACCGGCGAATCGCCGTCTTAAGTTCGCCCACACTGGTAAAGATTCCACGGTACAAAGCGCGGCGTTCCAGCTGACCAAACCAGCCCTCCACGGCATTCAGCCAAGAGGCACTGGTTGGTGTGAAGTGAAGCGTGAACCGGGGGTGTTTCTCCAGCCAGGCTTTCACCTCTGGTGTTTTATGAGTCGAGCTGTTGTCCAAAATCAGATGGAGGTCCTGCTCTTTCGGTGTTCCTCGATCAATTTGCCGCAGAAAGTCGAGAAATTCTTTGGCACGGTGGCGTTGCGTGATGCGCCCGATCACTTCACCGTTCAGTATGTTCAGGGCCGCGTATAAGCTGGTCGTACCGTGCCTCTTGTAATCGTGGGTGCGGCGCTCAATCTGGCCGGGTTTCAGTTGGAGTTTAGGCTGCGTACGATCCAGTGCCTGGATCTGCGTTTTCTCATCAACAGACAGTACCAGGGCGTTATCTGGCGGATTCAAGTACAGGCCAACGACATCGAAAACCTTTTCGGCAAAATCCGGATCATTGCTTATTTTGAAGGTTTTCAGCCGGTGCGGTTTCAGGTCAGCGGCTTTCCAGATCTGATGCACTTGCCAGCGGCTGACGCCGGCATATTCGGCCATCAGCCGCACGCTCCAGTGGTTGGATTCCTTGGGCAGCTTCTTTACCGTGTCATCGAGAATTGATTTGACCTTCTTCTGGTCCAGCTTTCTGGGTTGCCCAGGTCTTGGGGCGTCCTGAAGACCGCCCAGACCTTGTTCGATGTAACGATTACGCCACTTGAATACCGTGGCCGTTGCGTAAACCGCTGAAGGTTGCCACCCATTCCGCGTGAAGCCTGCCACCCGGACCGGAGCAAGGCTGCCACCCATCGGAGCGTAGCGACGCGGGGTTTCTCTTCTTACTCCGAAGTCTCAGTGCCCGTCAACTTTGCCTGCTGTTTTCGCATGGATTCGCCCCGCAGATTGATCTTGTAGGCGTTGTGTACGAGCCGGTCCAGAATGGCATCTGCCAGAGTGGCGTCACCGATCGCCCCATGCCATTCCTCGATGGGTAATTGGCTAGTGGCGATGGTGGAGCGCCGGCCATGTCGGTCTTCCAGCACCTCCAGCAAGTCCCTTCGGTTCTC
>NZ_JAVVLT010000063.1:0-4682 GCF_036224885.1 Marinobacter sp. OP 3.4 | reverse complement strand
CGAAAAGCAGTATTTTAAGCAGCTGTCAGGCGTCTAGGATATCGGGGGCTTGCCATAGCTATGGTCAATATCAGTTACTGATCAACGTGTAATTTCATGATCTGATACAACGGCCGGGCCTTAGTCCGGCCGTTTGTCATTGAGCCGAACATGCGGAAGGTCGGCAATGATTTTGACGAAATCCTCCAAATGAGGACACTAGCTGACCCACGCAAAGAGGCCAGCCTTTTCTACTGGGCATTATCGTACTAAAACCACCACCGGACGCCCGCCACGAAGCTGGAGGACTCGACGTCTTCCCCCTCGCGCTCACGAAGGTCCTCTGTGTTGCCCAGAAAGCGGGTGTAAGAAACACCCACGTAGGGCGCAAACTCCCTCGAAAAGTGGTATCTCAGACGGAGCCCCAGGCCCACATTATTGATGCCACTACCGACGCCCCACTCCTCAACATCGCTGAAGGCAACGAGCGTTTCGCCGCGGCCCTGCAAAATGAGCCTTTGGGTCAGCAGCCAGTCGTACTCGGCTTCAAGATCGTATGACACGTCACCGTCGTCGGTGACTCGGAGATTTGTGTCTACCTCAAACCAGTAGGGGGCAAGTCCCTGCAATCCAACAATGGCCGAATAGCGCTCCTTATTAGGGCTGGGGCCAAACGTTGTCTGGGCACCCAATCCTGTCTGTATATCCCAGAAGCGATCGAAGCGATAGCTGTACTGCACATCAAAATTTTCGATGTCGCCGCTGTCGCTGGATAGATCAGTCTCACCTTCCGTTTCGACCCAGAGCCGATTGCGATCTTTACCAATCCAGGCCTGGGCGTCCCACAGGGCCAATTCGTTGTCGCCGTCACGCTGGTATTCCATCCGGTCAAACAGAACCTGGCCAAACACCTGGTTGTCGTGTATCGGCAGCGTCCAGTCCGGTTCGGCCTGAACGCCAGTACCGGCGGCGCCGGCTCCCGAGGCAAGCGTTAAGGCTGAGGCACCCACAACCCACTTGATGCGATTCATCATAATGTTCATCCCCTATCCCGTTAAACGACCGACACGACACGAAACATGCCTGCGTCCATGTGGTACAGAAGGTGGCAATGGAAAGCCCAGTCACCCGGTGCATCCGCTGTGATCAGCGCGGATACACGCTCGCCGGGTTTGACGGAAATCGTGTGTTTGCGTGGACGATATTCACCTGCACCGGTTTCCAGTTCCATCCACATGCCATGCAGGTGAATGGGGTGATCCATCATCGAGTCGTTGACGAGGATCAATCGCAGGCGCTCGCCATGGTAGAACTTGACCGGGCCATCGACTTCAGAGAACTTTTTGCCGTCGAACGACCACATGTAACGTTCCATATTGCCGGTAAGGTGCAGTTCCACCTCGCGTTCGGCCGGGCGCTTGTCGGGCCAGCCCTCAATGCTCTGCAACTGGGAATAAGTCAGCACCCGATGGTTGGCTGTTTCAAAGCCTACACCAGGGTCATCCAGACGCGATTGCGGGCTGGAAGCCACCATGGCCGCCCCGGGACCGTGATTATCAGGGCCATGGGATATCGGCCGACCCGCCGTCGGGACCTCATTCATCGTTGCTTTGTCCGAGCTCATCTTGTTCATTCCCGAGTCGGCGCCATTCATCATCATTTGGCCATGGGCTTTGTCGTTGCTGCCTGACATCATTTCCATCTTGCCACCCATGTCCATGCCGCTGTCCATGTTCATATCGCCGTCCTTGCCCATGGCGCCCATGCTCATCGCGCCCATGCCCATGGCGGCCATACCGCGCTCGGTTCGCGGATACATGGGCGGTACTGGCGCCTCCATTCCCTTGCGGGTGGCTAACGTTCCGCGCACATACCCCGACCGATCCTGTGACTGGGCAAACACGGTGTGAGCCGTGTCGGTTGGCTGTACAATCACGTCGTAGGTTTCCGCCACGCCAATGCGGAATTCATCCGTTTCAACGGGTTGCACTGGTTGGCCGTCAGCGGAAATAACCGTCATCGGGAGGCCCGGGACACGGACATCAAAGAAGGTCATCGCCGAGGCATTGATGAATCTCAGGCGAATTTTCTCGCCGGGACGGAACAGCCCGGTCCAGTTGCTGGCGGAAGGCGACCCGTTCATCAGGTAGGTATATTCAGAACCGGTTACATCCAGGATATCCCGGGGACTCATTCGCATTCTGCCCCACATGCCGGCTTTGCTCCACGCGGCATCCCAGCCCATGGTTTCGACGTCCTTGAAGAAGTCGCCAACGGTGCGCTGGTTGTAGTTGTAGTAGCCCTCCGCCACTTTCAGATTCCGGAATACGTCGTCGGGAGAATCAAAGGTCCAGTCGGAGAGGACCACAACGTATTCGCGATCGTAGGCCACCGATTCCGGCTCGGCAGGATCAATGATAATCGGCCCATAATGGCCCAGCTGTTCCTGAAGGCCAGAGTGGCTGTGGTACCAGTAGGTGCCGTGCTGTTCGACCGGAAAACGGTACTCAAACGTTTCGCCGGGCATGATGCCGGGAAAGCTGACGCCAGGAACGCCATCCATCTGGTACGGCAGAATCAGACCATGCCAGTGAATGGATGTTGCCTCCGGTAGCGTATTGGTGACACGCAAGATTGCCTCGCGCCCCTGTTTGAGGCGCACCAGAGGCGCTGGCAGAGTGCCGTTGATGGTGATGGGCTGTTCCGAGACTGTGCCCCCTATCTTGAGAGGTGTTCTCGCGACGGTCAGGTCGTAGATGTCAGCGCCATTACGCACGGTGTGAAATGCGTTCGTGTTGTCCAGTTGTCCTCTAGCATAGGCCGGCAACAAGCTGTCGAAACCGGCAAGAAGTCCCATCGTGGCAGCTCCTTGGATAAGGCGCCGCCTGGACATACCTGCATAGAAATGTCTATCGCTCATAGGTTGCTCCTAAAACCATGTATATACAGCTTCTTGCGTTCGTGACTCGATTATTGATGCTACCCAGTGTAACTGAAATCAAACTGAAAAGTCTGTATCCGCCTTTCTATCACCATTTGTTTGGCGGGCAGGGGGGGAGAGGCGCAATGGCCCTACGCCAGCCTCCCTTTTGGGCGAGTGAGTGCGGATTAGCAAGAACGGTTGCAAGTCCTGCGATAAAGAAGGGAAGGACGATGGCGAGAACGAAGATGGCGATTCATCCGCTTTATCTACGGGCGTGCAATTGTGGATTTTGACGAGACAATCACAGATAAAAAAAAAGCTGGCCCGTCACGGAACCAGCTTTACAATACTCAAATTGAGCAGCTAACCATCGCTGGCCGAATCAGAAACTCCTGCTCCAACCCAGCCAGAACTTCGGATCATCCGAGTTGACAGAGCCAAGCGCGTCGGTTGACTCAATGTCCGCGTACTCCACGTTAACACTGAAAGAACCGAAGTTTCCCGCATCCTTTGTAACGTTGGCGGCGACGTGTGAATAACTTGCCTCGCCGACAGAAGCCTTGCCGTCATCAGCGAAGTCGTAATAGCCAAGCGTCACACCGGCACTGTAGCTGTCCTCCAGAGGCACCCCAACAGAGGCGTAGTAATAGGCATCCCCCTGCACGAACACCCCATCACCACTGGTGTCGCTGTTGATCGTGTAGGCCAGGCCGATGGCCGCAATGCCATAACTGATCTCGCCGTACAGTTCGCCGAAGTCGATGGAGTCCGGCGCGTCAGGATACGCATAATAAATGTACCCAACGTCATAACCCAGTTCTTCCACAGAGCCGGAGAATCCGGCATAAAGATCAAGCTCATAGCTGGTGCCGTCACCAAAATCGACATTGGAACCCCAACCACCGGCGTAGAAGCCCGACGCATGCTCATAATCCAACCCTCCCTGGACAGCCGCAGCCCCGTCTGTCTGGGTGACGCCCCGGAACAGATAGTTGCTGCTGGCGCTCACATTTGAGCTGACGTCAGCGCTAACAATGGCGGGCGCAGCCTGAAGTGCTGCAAGCAAAGTGATACTGATAAATCCGGATTTGGTGAAAAACTGCTTCTTCATAATGGATACCTTCGGTTGGATTTCATTGCTCCAAATATGATTTAGCAAAAGTCTTGCCACATCTTATTTATTCTTGTTTATCATTATTATAGAGACAAATCGGCACATTCTGAGCTTGCCCCCGAAAAACGACCCAACACCTAGCGCCCCAGAACCTGTCACCGGCCCGGACCAGCGCCCTGTTTTGATGCATTCTCTGTAACCATTCTGTAATCTTTGCCAAATAGACTTTAATAGCGCTTCAACACACACAAGCAAACCGAAAAAGGTGAGACAGATCATGAGCAAGAAATATTTGGGCTTGGCTTTGGCGATTTCTGCCGCTTCTGCTGCACAGGCCGGAAACGTTACGACCAGCGGCGAAGACCTTGTGATCGATACCGACAGCGGTATCAAAGTGAAAGTGTCGGATAACTCTGCGTCTTTTCAGCTCGGCGGGCGCATTCAGTGGGATTACGACGCCACGCAGTCTGACGACAACGGTGTTGACACTACCGATTTCGATGTGCGCCGGGCACGCCTCTACGCCAAGGGCCACTTTGGCGACTGGGCGTACAAGACCCAGTTCAACGTCGCTGAAAGTGATGGCGCCGACGGCGGTACTGCTGAAGACCGGCGGTCTCCAACTCCAAGTGCAACACCCGGGTTAATGAACGCCTGACGGCGCAT
>NZ_JAVVLT010000062.1:0-55606 GCF_036224885.1 Marinobacter sp. OP 3.4 | reverse complement strand
GGTTCCGAAACAGTCAGAAAAACAACCGTTTTTCGTTTCGGAACCCCCACCCGGACCCTTGAAGCCCCCAGAACCCGCAGGCTACCCAGGGAACAACCTGAACCGGAAAATCAGTCCTCAGAGCGGGACTTGAAAAACACCACCTGCTTGACGGTGTGATCCTCTTCATTGTCACGCGTGTTCACCCGGGTCTCCAACTCCGGATTGCCGGAGGGGCCTTCGCCCCCCTGGCTGTCGGTGAATCCACAGGACACACACTCACGGTGCTGCACACCGTCATCATCGGTAAACATCATCAGCCGGTCCATGGCCGCGCACCGAGGGCAAATGGCCCCGGCGATAAAACGTTTCGGTGTACGGGCCATTGTCTGACTCCTCAGGCTGCGTGTTCCTGGTCTGTGATGCCGGACTGACGGAGCAGGGCATCCACATCCGGTTCACGACCCCGGAAGGCCTTGAACAGTTCCGCGGGCTCCCGGGAACCGCCCATTTCCAGGATATTTTCCCGGAAGGAACGGCCAGTTTCCGGATCGAAGATGCCGTTCTCCTCGAACAGCGAGAAGGCATCCGCCGCCAGCACTTCCGCCCACTTGTAGCTGTAGTAGCCCGCCGCGTAACCCCCGGCAAAGATGTGGGAGAAAGCGTTGGGGAAGCGGTTGAACTCGGGGCTCTCTATCACCGCGATGTCCTTACGGACTTCCCGGTGCATGTCCAGCGGGTTGGTGGGGGCTTCCTCGGTGAATTCCGAGTGCAGGCGGAAATCGAACAGGGAGAACTCCAACTGACGGACCATCTGCATGCCGGCCTGGAAGTTCTTGGCCGCCAGCATCTTGTCCAGCAGGTCCTGGGGCAGTGGCTCGCCGGTCTCGTGGTGGCTCGCGATCAGGGCCAGGGATTCCGGGTTCCAGCACCAGTTCTCCAGGAACTGGCTGGGCAACTCCACCGCATCCCAGGCCACACCGTTGATGCCGGAGACATCCGCCACGTCCACCTGGGTCAGCATGTGGTGCAGGCCATGGCCGAACTCGTGGAACAGGGTGGTGACCTCGTCGTGGGTCAGCAGCGAGGGCTTGCCTTCCACCGGCGGCGTGAAGTTGCAGGTGAGGAAGGCCACCGGCAGTTGCAGGGTGCCCCGCAGGTTCTTCCACCGTACCCGGCAATCGGCCATCCAGGCGCCGCCACGTTTGCCCTGGCGGGCGAAGGGGTCCAGGTAGAACCAGGCGATTTCCTGGCCGTCACGGGAGATGCGGTAGGCGGTGGCGTCCTTGTGCCAGGTTTCCACTTCCGGACGCTGCTCGATCTGCACGCCGAACAGTTTCTCGGTGACCTGGAACATGCCGGCAATCACCCGCTCCGCCGGGAACCAGGGGCGCAGGGTTTCCGGGGAGATGTCGTAGCGCTTCTGGCGCAGTTTCTCGCTGTAGTAGCCGATATCCCAGGCCTGCAGGTCCTCAACGCCATATTCCTCTTTGGCAAAGCTCTTCAGCTCGGTCACTTCCTGCTCCGCCACCGGCTTGGACTTGGCCGCCAGCTTGTTCAGGAAGTCCATCACCTCGTCCACGCTGGAGGCCATCTTGGTGGCCAGGGAGCGCTCAGCGTAGTTGTTGAAACCCAGCAGCTTGGACTGGGCATGACGGCGCTTGAGGATCTCCGCCATGATCGGGGTGTTGTCCCACTTGCCACCGTCGGGGCCCACATCGGAGGCCCGGGTGACGAAGGCTTCGTAGACTTCCCGGCGCAGCTCGCGGTTGTCGCAGTAGGTCATGACCGGGAAGAAGCTGGGGAAGTCGAGGGTGATGACAAAGCCATCCAGTTCTTTCAGTTTGGCGGCCTGACGGGCGCCATCCAGGGCAGACTCGGGCACCCCGGACAGTTCGCTCTCGTCGGTGATGTGTTTGTACCAGTGCTGGGTGGCGTCCAGCACGTTGTCGCTGAAACGGCTGGTCAGGTCCGACAATTCCCGGGACAGGTTGGCGAAGGTTTTCTTCTTGTCCTCGGGCAGGTCGACGCCCCCCAGGTGGAAGTCCCGCAGGGTGTTGTTGACCATCTTGCGCTGGGCTTCACTGAGGTCCTGGAAGTCCGCGCGTTCGGCCACTCTTTTGAAGGCGGCGCAGAGTTGCTCGTTCTGGCTGATTTCGGTGCCATACTCGGTGAGCTTTTCCAGGCAGCGCTTGTGGACGGCGCGGATGTCTTCGTTATTCATCACGCCATTGAGGTGCGAGATCACCGAGAAGGCGTTGTTGAGACGGTCGTCCAGGGACTGCATGGGCTGGACCAGGGTTTCCCAGCTGGGATCGTCCTGGGCCGCCAGATCCTGGATCTGCACCCGGTTGTCGCTGAGGATCTGGTCAATGGCGGGCTCCATGTGTTCGGTACGGATGTGATCGAACTTGGGGAGCAGGTCGTCGGTGAGCAGTGGGTTGTTCATTTGGCCTCTTCTCAGCTTTCGAATTTGGGTATTGGTTGGCCCGTAGCCTGTTGGTTCGGGGGCGGGCCAGGTATGGGGGATTGTTTTCTCCGCCGCAATTCAGGGGCCATCCCTGGCGCCCGCCTTGCTCCGCGCTCAGTCCGGCCAACCATCATAGATGGCTGGCGTTCGCCTGCGCATGAAGCTTCGCTTCATAAACGCTGGTCTCACCCATGGCGCTGCTGCGAAAACAATCCCCCATACCTGTCCTGTCAGCCTTTTGAATATCGCTGATGCCAAACCGGCAAACGGGTCAACCGATGATATTCACCGGATTATCTGTGAAGATAACGGTATGCAAATCTCTTGGCTAATAGGTGTATGTAATGGCGAACATACGTTCTCACAAGGGCTACACCCCAAAATTCGGTGAACGGGCCTGGGTGGATGAGTCGGCGGTGGTGATCGGCGACGTGGAAATGGGCGACGACTGCTCGGTCTGGCCCATGACCGTAGTGAGGGGCGACATGCACCGGATCCGCATTGGCGACCGGTGCAGCATCCAGGACGGCACAGTCATCCACATTACCCATGCCTCCGACTACAACCCCGGCGGCTGGCCCACCACCCTGGGCGACGACGTCACCGTCGGCCACAAGGCCCTGATCCACGGTGCAACGGTCGGCAGCCGTGTGCTGGTGGGCATGGGGGCGATCATCATGGACGGGGCCGTGGTCGAGGATGAAGTCATCATCGCCGCGGGCTGTCTGGTGCCGCCGGGCAAGACCCTGGAGTCCGGCCATCTCTATGTCGGCTCGCCATGCAAGAAATCGCGGGCACTGACCGATAACGAGAAGACGTTTTTCAAATATACAGCCGCCAACTACGTCAAACTGAAAGACGACTATCTGGCTGACCAGTAACACTCTGGTTTCCGTCGGGAGACAGCGCCCTGCGGGCGCTCCCCCTCTCCCTGGCCCTCTCCCTCCAGGGGAGAGGGAATGTCCATCATCAAACTATTTGGTTTTGCCCTGCGCTTTCCCGGCTGTCTGACGGGTATGGTGGTCGGGGGTGTTTACGTAGCAGCGACAGGATGTCGCGGAGCAAGGTCGGTCCAGGGATGGACCGTGAATTGCGGCGGAGAAAACACCCCCGACCACCATACCCTGCCCCCGAACCTCAACCAACCTGACCCAGATCAAATTTCAACCACCAACCCTCTTGAAAAACCCCAATCCGCTCCTAAATTCGATAACAGCAGAAGTTCACGGATAACACCATCCGGCTGGCGCCACCGTGATGGAGCTGTTCCGAGACTGAAGCTGAATCAAGACACCGTATTCAGGTTCACAGGAGGAGTTTCATTATGAGCAACCTTACCCGTTGGAATCCGGTCAGCGAATTTGAAGACCTGATCAACCGTTACAACCGCTACTTTGGTTTGCCCACCGCCAGTACCGGCGAGCGCGAAGGCAAGGACCTGTTCCGTCGCAGCGACTGGGCCCCGGCGGTCGATATCAAAGAGACGAAGGAAGCCTTCGTAATTGATGCCGAACTGCCGGGCATGAAGAAGGAAGACGTGAAAGTCACCGTCCACGATGGTGTGCTCACTATCCAGGGTGAGCGCAGGAAAGAAGAGGAAACCAGCGACGACAGGCAGCACCGTGTGGAACGGGTCTATGGCAGCTTCCTGCGCCGCTTCACCCTGCCGGACAATGTGGACGCAGGCAGTATCAGGGCCGAGTTCAAGGATGGCATCCTGTCACTGACCCTGACCAAGGTGGAACCGGCCGAACCCAAGGCCATCGAGGTGGAAGTCCACTGATCGGTCCACCTCGCCTGCCACCTCCTTCGTGGCGCTCGGCGGCTGGGCTGGCGTGTTACGCCAGTTCAGCCGCTTTTTTTGCGCCGGCGGCTTTCAGGGCATCGGCATAGGCAGTCATGCGCTTGTGACGGGAAACGTGATCAAGGATGGTCTCGCCCTGGCTGTCCTTTGCGTTCAGATCCCGGCCCGCTTCCACGAAGAATCCGATAAAGCGCTCGAAATCCTCGGCGCGCATGGCTTCGTAGGCGGTGATCAGGACATAGTGATCCGGGTTGAGCCGGGCATCATAGGGACTGATCAGCAGGAAGCTCTTGACCCGCTCGTCGCTCCATTCCTCTCCGATGACTTTCGGTTTTTCAGGTCCGCTCATGATCTCTCTCGTTATAAAGCTGCCAGGAAAATAGGGCCAAACAGTATAACGACCCTCCGGCCCCCTGACCTAGATGAATTATCTATTAGGATATAGGAGTCGGCGCGATTTCCACCGCTCAGACTCCTGGTGCCCCGCATATCAGGGCAGCACCTCGACCGGCAGGTCTTCGGTGGGAGCCGAATCCTGACAGTCCGGGTCGCGGATGGCAATCTCCACCCGACGGTTGAGGGCGCGGTTCTCCGGGGTGGTGTTCGGCACCAGGGGCTGGGTTTCC
Source organism: Marinobacter sp. OP 3.4 (assembly GCF_036224885.1). NCBI lineage: Bacteria > Pseudomonadati > Pseudomonadota > Gammaproteobacteria > Pseudomonadales > Marinobacteraceae > Marinobacter > Marinobacter sp. OP 3.4. The sequence continues at coordinate 50,727 of NZ_JAVVLT010000062.1, read as the reverse complement.
GCGCGTCCGGCGGCAATCACCCGCTCCGCCGGAATCTGGCGGTTCATCACCAGCTCATGAACCACGGACACCGCCCGGGCCGCCGATAGATCCCAGTTGGAGCGGAACCGGCTGCTGGTAATGGGCACGTTGTCGGTATAGCCCGCCACGATGATGTCGCCGGTACACTGGGACAACACCTCCACCACCCGGTCGATGATCGGCAGCATCTGTGGCTTGATCTCCGCCTCACCGGAATTGAAGGTCGCCTGCTCCGAGAACCGGATCACCACCTGTTGCGGATCGTAGTTGACGCTCAGGGACTCATTGGCCACCTGGTCCTCCAGTTCCGCAATCAGGCGGGAGGACAGATCCACGATACCCTCGGGCACCTGCGTCACGTCCGGTGCCGCACCACGGTCATCGATAAATTGCGCCTCCTCCTGGGGAGAGTCCGGCGGTTCCGGCAGCGATACCGTATCCGATTCGATCATGGTCAGTGGCGAGCCGCCGATATCCTCCGCCACCACATTGGCGCTACCGAAGGCCACGGCCATGGACTGGGCCATGGCCTTGTACTTGTTCAGGTCCATCTCGGCAAACGACAGCAGCAGGATAAAGAAGGTGAGCAGCAGGGTTGCCAGATCCGCGAAGGTGACAATCCAGGAGGGTGCCCCACCCTTGCGGCGGACTCGGGTATGGCGGGTCAGAACCGGAGATGCCAACGGTCAGGCCTCCTGGCCCGCTTCCGGCGACTGGCGCTGATCCGGGCTGACGAAGGACGACAGGATCTCGGAGATCACCCGGGGGTTCTGGCCCCGCAGGATGTTCTGGATACTGGTGACAATCAGCACCTGGTTGCGGCGCTCGTCCTCCGCCTTCAACTGCAGCTTGTCCGCCAGGGGCAGCGCAATCAACTGGGCCAGAAAGGCGCCGTAGAGGGTGGTCAGCAGGGCGATGGCCATGGCCGGTCCGATGGAACCGGGGTCATCCAGGGTATTGAGCATCTGCACCAGCCCCACCAGGGTGCCCAGCATACCGATGGCGGGGGCCGACTCGCCGATGCCCCGGAAGACCCGCTCGGCCACCTCGTAGCGCTCGCTCATCTGCTGGATGTCCTGGGCCAGGGTTTCCTCCACCATTTCCGGTGGATGGCCGTCCACGCACAGGTTGATGGCCTTGCGCAGGAAGTCGTTATCGGTTTCGTGGCTCTCCAGCCCCAGGATGCCATCCTTGCGAACCACCCGGGCCAGTTCGCTGACCTCGCGGATCAGGTCGCTCGGGCGGTCCAGGCGGTCGGTGAAGGCGGTTTTCAGGGCCAGCTTGACGGAACTGGTCACCGTGGCCATGCGGAATCGCACCAGGGTGACCGCCAGGGTGCCACCCAGCACGATTGCCAGGCCGGGAAGGTTGAGAAAGGTCAGTACGGTGGCATTGGCCAGCATGGCAATGATGACAATGGCCACCCCTGCCACCAGCCCGACCAGGGTAAGAATATCCATGCTACGCCTTTTGTTGACGACTACTCACACTGCCCACAGCATAGCCCAGTTTGGCGGGTCAGGTTACCACCGGCTTGCCAAACAGTGACACACCTCAGTGTTTGCGCAACTCCTCCATCACCGGCGCGGTCCGCGGGCGCACTCCACGCCAGAGGCGGAACGACTCCGCCGCCTGCTCCACCAGCATGCCCAGGCCATCCAGTATGCGACCGGCGCCGTGCTCCGACGCCCACTGGTTGAAAGTGGTCATGCCCGGCGAATACATCATGTCGTACACCACCGTATCCGGCGTCACAATGTCCGCCGACACCGGCGGCAGGTCGCCCTGAAGGCTGGCGCTGGTGCCGTTGATCACCACGTCAAAGGCGCCAGCCACATCGGTAAAACCGGTGGCGGAAAGGCGGGTATCACCGGCCTCGTCCGCAAACAGTTCCACCAATGCCTCGGCCTTTGCCACCGTGCGGTTGGCGATCACCAGTTCCCCCGGCTGTACCGCCAGGATCGGGCCCAGCACACCGCGCACCGCGCCACCGGCCCCCAGGACCAGTATCCGCTTGCCGGTCAGGTTAACACCGGCGTTGACGGTCAGATCCGTGACCAACCCGATGCCGTCGGTATTGTCCGCCACCAGTGCGCCGTCGGCCGCCTGGTAGAGGGTGTTGCTGGCCCCGGCCTTCTCGGCCCGCTCGCTGCGCCGGTCCGCCATCTCCCAGGCCTGCTCCTTGAAGGGCACCGTGACATTCAGGCCCTGGCCGCCCTTGGCGAAGAAGTCCCGCACGGTCGCCGCGAAGTCCTCCAGCGGCGCCTGGATGGCGGTGTATTCCATGGCCTCGCCAGTCTGGGCGGCGAACAGGCTGTGGATGCGGGGGGACTTGCTGTGGCTGATGGGGTTGCCCACCACGGCGTACAGGTCATTGTGCATCGTCGTCCTCCAGCCAGTTGCGCCCGGTCAGGAAATGCTCGGTCAGCCGTGCTTCCTCAGAGCCGGGTTCCGGCACCCGGTTGTAGTCCCAGCGCACCAGTGGCGGTAATGACATGAGGATGGACTCGGTGCGGCCACCGGACTGCAGCCCGAACAGGGTGCCACGGTCGTAGACCAGGTTGAACTCCACGTAGCGGCCCCGGCGGTAGAGCTGGAATTCCCGTTCCCGCTCGCCCCAGGGCAGGTCCTTGCGTCGCTCCACGATGGGTTCGTAGGCGGCGATGAAACTGGAGCCCACGGACTGCATCAGACCGAAGTCGTCCGCGAAGTTGCCGGTGTTGTGGTCGTCGAAGAACAGGCCGCCGATGCCCCGGGGTTCCTGCCGGTGCTTGAGGTAGAAGTACTCGTCACACCACCGCTTGTAGCGAGGGTAGATGTCGGACCCGAAGGGCAGGCAGGCATTGCGGGCGGTGTCATGCCAGTGGTGGCAGTCCTCGTCGAAACCGTAGTAGGGCGTAAGGTCATAGCCACCGCCAAACCACCACACCGGGTCGCTGTCCTTGGGGGTGGCGATAAAGAATCGCACATTGGCGTGGGAGGTGGGCACGTAGGGGTTCTTCGGGTGCATCACCAGGGACACGCCCATGGCCTGCCAGGGCGCTCCGGCCAGGTGCGGGCGATGGGCCGTGGCGGAGGGCGGCATCTGCTCCCCCATCACCCGGGAGAAATTCACGCCGCCCTTCTCGAACACGGCGCCCTCGGTGATCACCCGGCTGATGCCTCCGCCGCCTTCCGGCCGGTCCCAGGCGTCGGTGACAAAGGTCGCCTCCCCGTCCAGGGCCTCCAGGCGCTCGCAGATGGTGTCCTGCAGGGTCAGCAGGTACTGTCGGACCGCTTCGGAATCCGGCATGGCGGGATCGGTCATCGGGCCTCCTATCTCAGCTTGCGGCCGGTGGTGATATCAATAATGGTGCTGGGCTGGCGGGACTCGCCCAGGCTTCCGGACACCATCAGGTCAATGCCATCCGGAAAGTAACGCCGAACCTGCCAGGGTGACCGGGCCGGCTCACGACCGGCCGGGTTGCAGGAGGTGGACACCAGCGGCATGCCCGCCAGCCGGCAGAGTTGTTGAACCAGGGGATGGGCGCTGACCCGCACGGCAATGGTGTCATGGTCGCCCCGCACCCAGTCGGGGATCTGGCGACGCACATCCGGCACCACGCAGGTGACCGGGCCGGGCCAGTGCTGCAGGGCCCGTTCGCGTACCTCGGTCGGCAGTGGGTCCAGCAGGAAATCGATCTGCTCCACCGAGGCCGCCACCAGGATCAGGCCCTTGTGCATGGGCCGTTGCTTGAGGGCGAGTATGGTGTCCACCGCGAACTCGCTCCAGGGGTTGCAGCCCAGGCCCCACACCGCCTCGGTGGGATAGGCGATCACGCCCTGCCCGTCCAGTACCTGGCAGAGCCGCTGGCGGGACCAACTTGTGGCAAGGTTGATGGCTGTTGTCATGACGCTCCGCAGACTCCCACAATGGCCACGGGGCAGGGTTGTCCAGGAAAGCTAGAACACCCTCAGATACCCTCCGGGGGCGGATTCCACCAGTCCTTCCATTTCCAGCATCAGCAGCGACTGCATGAGCTGGTCCGCCGGCAACCCCGTGGCGTCACAGATTTGATCCGTTGAGCGGGGATCATACCCTAAAGCCTCCAGCACCGCGATTTCCCGGTCGTCCAGATGGTCCGGCACCGGTGCCGGGTCCGGAGCCGTGGCAAACAACGCCGGCTGGGGCTTTGGGGGTGATTTGGGCGTGGGTTCCGGGGGCGCCGCCTCCACCGGCCGGTTCCACCAGGCGGAGAGTTCCTCCTCGATATCGTCCACGGTCTCCACCAGCCTGGCGCCCTGGCGGATCAGCTCGTGACAGCCCCGGGCCAGGGGATTGTGGATGGAGCCGGGAATGGCAAACACCTCCCGCCCCTGCTCCAGGGCCAGCCGGGCGGTAATCAGTGAGCCGGAACGCAGGCCCGCCTCCACCACCAGGATGCCGCGACTCAGGCCACTGATGATACGGTTGCGGCGGGGAAAATGGCCAGCCTTGGGGCCGGTGCCCGGCGGATACTCCGACACCAGCACGCCCCGCTGGATAATCTCATCGGCCAGGGCCCGGTGGGCACTGGGATAGATCACATCGGCACCGGTACCCACCACGGCGATAGTGTCGCCGCCCGCCGCCAGGGCGCCAGTATGGGCAGCGCCGTCGATACCCTGGGCCAGGCCGCTGGTGACCGCATAACCCCGTTCCGTCAGGGCACCGGCGAACTGCCGCGCATGGTCCAGGCCCGCCCGGGTGGCGTTGCGGGAGCCGACAATGGCGATCTGGGGACAGACCAGCAGCGCGGGGTTTCCCCGCACATAAAGAACCGCCGGAGCATCCGGTATATGGCGCAGGGGCTCGGGATAGTCACGATCTCCCCAGCCCAGCAGCCCGATGGACTGTCGCCGGCAGGTCTGGAAGACCGCGGCGATATCCGCCAGCGGGGCAAAGTCCAGGTCCCGCCGCTGCCAGGCGGCCATGATCGCCCGGGCACCAGCGCCGGCGCCGAAGGCCTTCTGGGTGGCGGGGGAGGCGTCCAGGAATTCCAGCGGGTTGGCAAAGGCATCACACACCGCCAGCCAGCGCCTGCCACTGAAACGGGGCAGGGAGCCCAGTATCAGCCAGGGGGCGGATGGGGAAGACAGGAAATCAGTGTCTGGTGCGCTGACCGTCACCGGGGCAACCTCCCTGTTGGAGGGGCTGCCTTCCTGGCAGCCCTTACGTTCTGATCGGGTCCTTACGGATTCATCACCTTGTCGCCAACGGACAGGGCGCGGGTGGCCTGCAGGATCAGGCCGTAGCTGAGTTTCTCGTAGGTCTGGAACACCATCAGCAGACCGGCGCGTTCATCGGGCAGCTGGACCATCTCATTGGTCACCGGGTCCTTGGCCAGGTTACCCGCCTGCAGCACCGCCAGCACGTTGCCCACTTCCAGGCCATCACGCTGACCCCGGTTCAGCACCACCACATTGTACTGGCCAATCTGGGTGACACCGCTCTCCACCGCGATCATCTTGCCTTCAATATCCTCATCCGGCGCGCTGGGGGTGAAGCTGGTGTTGATGCGACGGTCCTCACGGGCCAGCAGACGGTCCTCGATGCGGACTTCCTCACGGGTGCGGGTCAGTTGCACCGTCAGGATGTCATCATTTTCGTCGGTCACGTTGCCGTCACCGATGGAGCGGGCCTCCAGGCCCAGGAACTCGCCGGTATCCGGGTCCACATGGGCACGGCTGCGGCGGAAGATACCCACGTTGGTGGCAGGGGCCTCGCCACGGGCATAGACACGGTCGCCGGCGCCGGTCACGATGCGACCTTCCTCGCCTTCCAGCACATAGGGGGCGCCGTTGAGTTCTTCTTCCGTCACGATGCGGGTCTTGGTGAGGAAACTGTCAATGGCCTCCAGCGGAATGGCCGGAATCGGGGTATCGATCGGCTCGGAACGCACCTGGGGCGACAGTTTCACCACGCCGCTGCTGGTCTTGGTCAGGTAGGGCTTGCCGTCGATGTACACCAGCGCCAGTTCATCGCCAGGGTAGATCAGGTGCGGGTTGTTGACCTGTGGATTGACGTGCCAGATCTCCGGCCAGTACCAGGGATTGTTCAGGAACCGTGACGAGATATCCCAGAGGGTGTCACCCTTCTTTACCACATACCGGTCGGGATGATCGGTCCGGAACTCCGGGCCCTGCGCCTGTGCCCAGGAAGCGGACAGCAGCATCACGGCTGCCAGAGCGTACAGCAGTTTCCTCATTGTAAAATCCTTCATCGCGCGTGCCTTGAAAGCGTGCTCTCCTCTAATATAGAGGAAAGTAACGAAATTGTGACCTTATATTCTTGTCTTGCAGTAGATTCTGACTATCGGCTGATCAGTTTGTATTCAATGATGCTTCCGGGGATAATAGACGTATTAACGGCTGTCTCCCCTTGGAATGCACAGCTATCGTTCCGATTATCATAGCGAGTAGACAGCAAAAGTCGCGGTACGCGATCGCATTTTTGTGACACCAGCCAGACCTCCAGGCGAGATCATGGCAACTCAGGCAAGCACAGGCAATTATGATTCTGAACATTCTTGAATATCCGGACCCACGGCTGCGAACCATCGCCAAGCCGGTGGAGGAAGTCACCGACAAGCACCGCAAGCTGATCGATGACATGTTCGAAACCATGTACGATGCGCCGGGTATCGGCCTGGCGGCAACCCAGGTGAACGTGCATGAGCAGATCATCGTGATGGACCTGTCCGAGGACAGGAGCGAGCCCCGGGTGTTCATCAACCCGGAGGTGGAAGTGCTCGACGGTGACTACCAGCCGATGCAGGAAGGCTGCCTGTCGGTACCCGGCTTCTACGAGGATGTTGAGCGTATCGAGCACGTCCGCATCAGGGCCATTGACTATAACGGCGAGCCCTATGAGCTGGAAGCCACCGGGCTCCTGGCCGTGTGCATCCAGCATGAGATGGATCACCTCAACGGCAAGCTGTTCGTGGATTACCTGAGCGCCCTCAAGCGCAACCGGATCCGCAAGAAGCTCGAGAAGCTCCACAAGAAGAGCGCCTGACCAGGGCGTAGCAGCAGAAAACATGAAAGGCCGGGTGTAACAGCACCCGGTCTTTTCGTTTGTTACCGCAGCCAGAAACAGGAACCCGCTGTGCGAATCGTTTTTGCCGGAACCCCCGATTTTGCCGCCGTCGCCCTTCGGGCGCTGCTTGCCACCGACCATGAGATTGTCGCCGTCTACACCCAGCCCGACCGCCGCTCCGGCCGTGGCCGCAAGCAGCAGTTCGGCCCCGTCAAGCAGGCGGCGGTGGATGCGGACATTCCGGTGTTCCAGCCCGTTTCCCTGAAGGACGACGCCGAGCAACAGGCCTTGCGTGACCTCAAGCCGGACGTGATGGTGGTGGCCGCCTACGGCCTGATCCTGCCCCAGGCAGTACTGGACATACCACGCCTGGGCTGCCTCAACATCCACGCTTCGCTGCTGCCCCGCTGGCGGGGCGCCGCCCCCATCCACCGGGCCATTGAAGCGGGCGACCCGGAAACCGGCATCACCATCATGCAGATGGCCGCCGGCCTGGATACCGGCGATATGCTGCTGAAACAGCGCACTCCCATCCATGACGACGACACCGGCGGCAGCCTCCACGACCGGCTGGCGGACATGGGGGGCCAGGCCATCGTGGAAGCCCTGGCGGCCCTCGATACCAGCGGCCTGCACGCCGAACCCCAGGATGACAGCCAGGCCAGCTACGCCCACAAGCTGAGCAAGGACGAGGCCCATATTGACTGGCAGGGGGATGCCCACGGAATTGCCCGCAAGGTGCGTGCCTTCAACCCCTGGCCGGGTACCGATGGCGAGCTGGAGGGGGAGCGCATCCGCATCCATGAGGCCTTCGCCGTCGACGACATCAGCGGCCAGCCTCCCGGCACCGTGCTGGCGAGGGAGCGTGCCGGCATCGACATTGCCTGCGGCACCGGCATCCTGCGGGTCACCCGGGTGCAGTTGCCCGGTACCCGAGCCATGTCCGTATCCGACCTGATCAACGGCGGCAAACCGTTGCTCATGCCCGGCCAGGTGCTGCACTGATGGCCCGGGAACTGCCCCTGCGGGCCGTCGCCGCCCGGGTGCTGCTGGCGGTGGAGCAGGGCGAATCCCTGGGACAGTGCCTGCCGGCGGAGAGCCAGTTCATCGACCCGGAGCTGCGCCCGCAACTCCAGGCCCTGTGCTACGGCACCTGCCGCTGGTTCCACCGGCTGGACGGCGAACTCAACAGCCGCCTGCGCAAGCCCCTCCGCAAACAGGACCGCATCGTCCACCACCTGATGCTGGCGGCCCTGTTCCAGCTTCGCTTCAGCGCCAATCCCTCCTACGCGGTGCTCAACGAAACCGTGGAAGCCTGCAAGGCCCTGGGCAGGGCACCCCTGACCGGGCTGGTGAACGGCGTCCTGCGGGCGGCGGAACGGGAGGGGGCACCCGAACCCGCCAGCGACGAGGCCCGCTACAGCCACCCGGACTGGATGATAGAAAAGCTGCGTCATAACTGGCCGGACCACTGGCAGGGCATCCTCGACGCCAACAATACCCAGGCCCCCATGACCCTGCGGGTGAACCCCAGGCATGGCAGCCGGGAACACTACCTGGAACGGCTGCAGGAGGCAGGCATCCCGGGCCGGGCCACCGAATTCGCCCACCACGGCGTCCAGTTGGACAGTCCGGTTCCGGTGGATCTGTTGCCAGGCTTTGCCGAAGGGCACGCCAGCGTGCAGGACGAGGCCGCCCAACTCTGTACCCAATGGCTCCGTCTGGAGCCCGGCCAGCGCATCCTGGATGCCTGTGCCGCCCCTGGCGGCAAGACCTGCGCCATCCTGGAAGCCATCGACAACCAGGGTGACGTCACCGCCATCGACGAATCCGCCGACCGCCTGCCCCGGATCCTGGAGAATCTGGACCGGCTGCAACTCTCTGCCAGACTGGTAGAGGCGGATGCCGCCGACATTGATCAATGGTGGGACGGCCAGGCCTTCGACCGGATACTGCTGGATGTACCCTGCAGCGCCACCGGCGTGATCCGCCGCCATCCGGACATCAAGCTGCTGCGGCGGGAGACGGACATCACGCCGCTGGCCAGCATCCAGCTCGGGTTATTGAGCGCTTTGTGGCAGACCCTGGCGCCAGGTGGCCGACTGGTTTACGCGACATGTTCAGTGTTTCCACAGGAAAACAGTCGTATAATCCGGCGGTTCCTGAAGCAGCAGCCGGATGCCCGGTTGCTGGATGAGCCCGCGGCCTGGGGCATGGACACCGGCCATGGACGCCAGTTGCTGCCGGATCCCCACAGTCACGACGGATTTTTCTACGCCTGCCTGACCAAGGGCGGGCCGGAGGAGAGCCAGTGAAAATCATCATCCTCGGAGCCGGACAGGTGGGCGGCAGTCTCGCCGAGAACCTGGCCAACGAGGCCAACGACATCACCGTGATCGACAGCGACGGCCTGCGCCTGCGGGAACTGCAGGACCGGCTGGACATCCGCACGGTACAAGGCCTGGCCTCCTACCCCACGGTATTGCGCCAGGCCGGGGCGGAAGACGCCGACATGCTGATCGCCGTCACCAACTCCGACGAGACCAACATGGTGGCCTGCCAGGTGGCCTTCTCCCTGTTCCGCACGCCGTCCAAGATCAGCCGGGTGCGGGCCAACGCCTACCTGGCCCGCAAGGAACTGTTCGGCGAGAACGGCTTCCCGGTGGACGTGCTGATCAGCCCGGAACACCTGGTGACCCAGCACATCACCCGGCTGATCGAGTACCCCGGCGCCCTGCAGGTGCTGGAATTCTCCAACGGCCTGGTACGGCTGGTGGCCATCCGCGCCACCGAGGGCGGGCCGCTGGTGGGCCATGAGCTGTCCTACCTGCGCACCCACATGCCCCGTATCGACACCCGGGTGGCCGCCATCTTCCGCAAGGACCGGCCCATCATTCCCCAGGGTGACACGGTGATCGAGGACGGCGACGAGGTGTTCTTCATCGCCGGCACCGACCATATCCGCTCGGTGATGAGTGAACTGCAACCCCTGGAGAAGCCCTACAAGCGTATCTTCATCTGTGGTGGTGGCAATATCGGCCAGCGCCTGGCCCACACCCTGGAGAGCCGCTACCAGGTCAAGCTGCTGGAGCGTAACCGGGACCGCTGCGTGATGCTGTCGGAAAACCTGCGCAAGACCATCGTGCTGGAGGGCAACGCCGCCAACAAGGACATCCTGCTGGAAGAGAACATCGAGAGCACCGATGTGTTCTGCGCGGTGACCAACGACGACGAGGCCAACATCATGGCCTCGCTGCTGGCCAAGCGCCTGGGCGCCCGCAAGGTACTCACCCTGATCAACAACCCGGACTACGTGGACCTGATCCAGGGCGGCGAGATCGATGTGGCCATCTCTCCCCAGCAGACCACCATCGGCAGCCTGCTGACCCACGTGCGCAAGGGCGACGTGGTCAATGTGCATGCCCTGCGGCGGGGCGCGGCGGAGGCCATCGAGGCCATCGCCCACGGCGATCACCGCTCATCCCGGGTAGTGGGCAAGCGCCTGGACGAGATCAAGCTGCCCCAGGGCACCACCATCGGTGCCATCGTCCGCCACAACGAGGTGCTGATCGCCCACGACCACCTGAGGGTGCAGCCGGACGACCACGTCATCCTGTTCCTGGTGGACAAGACCCGTATCCGTGAGGTGGAGAAACTGTTCCAGGTGGGACTGACTTTCTTCTGATGATCACCCCAATCGCAATGGAAGGGAATCGCTGAGAATGCGCCTGCCGGTGATTGCCAAGATACTCGGCCTGCTGATGATGCTGTTCAGCCTCACCATGCTGCCGCCCCTGGGCATCTCCCTGCTGTACGACGACGGCCAGTGGCAGCGCTTTGCCAATGGCCTGCTGATGGTCATGTTCGGCGGGCTGGTGGTGTGGCTGCCCTTCCGCCGGGTGGCGGGTGACCTGCGGGTGCGGGACGGCTTCCTGATCACCACCCTGTTCTGGGTAGTGCTGAGCGTCGCCGGTTCGATCCCCTTCTACCTCAGCAACAACGCCCCCTACACCTACGTCGATTCGCTGTTCGAGGCGGTATCCGGGCTGACCACCACCGGCGCCACGGTGATCACCGGTATCGACTCGCTGCCGGAATCCATGCTCTGGTACCGCCAGCAGCTGCAGTGGCTGGGGGGCATGGGGATCATCGTGCTGGCGGTGGCCATCCTGCCCATGCTGGGTATCGGGGGCATGCAGCTCTATCGGGCGGAGGTACCGGGGCCGGTCAAGGACAACAAGCTGACGCCACGCATCGGCGAGACCGCCAAGGCCCTGTGGTACATCTACGTGGCGCTGACCGTGTTGTGCGCGGTGGCTTACTGGGCCGCCGGCATGAGCTGGTTCGACGCCATCGGCCACAGTTTCTCCACCATTGCCATTGGCGGCTTTTCCACCCACGACGCCAGCATCGGCTACTTCGACAGCGCCCTGATCGAGATGATCGCGGTGGTGTTCATGATCATCTCCGGCGCCAACTTCGCCCTGCATTTCATGGCCTTCCGCCAGCGCAGCCTGCGGGCCTACTGGCTGGATTCGGAGTTCCGCTTCTACTTCAGTGTCCTCATGGCCGTGGCCCTGATCGCGGTACTGGTGTTGATCTACACCGCCACCCTGGACCCCATGAGTGCCATTACCAAGGGCATCTTCGAGGTGGTGTCCATCGCCACCACCACCGGATTCAGCGCCGCGGACTTCAGCCAGTGGCCGTTGATGCTCCCGTTCATGCTGTTCGTGCTGGCCTTCATGGGCGGCTGCGCCGGCTCCACCGGTGGCGGCCTGAAGGTGATGCGAGTGCTGCTGATCTACCGCCAGGGCTCCCGGGAGATCAAGCGCCTGCTGCACCCCAACGCGGTAATCCCGGTGAAGCTGGGCAACCGCCCGGTGTCGGACCGGGTGCTGCAGGCGGTGTGGGGGTTCTTCTCGGTCTACATGTTCATGTTCGTGGCCATGCTGATCATCCTGCTGGCCACCGGCCTCGACCAGGTCACCGCCTGGACCGCCGTCGCCGCCGCCATCAACAACCTCGGCCCCGGCCTGGGCGAGGTGGCCTACCACTACGGCAACATCAACGACGTGGCCAAGTGGGTGCTGTGCTTCGCCATGCTGCTGGGCCGCCTGGAGGTATTCACCCTGCTGGTGCTGCTGACACCCGCTTTCTGGCGGCGTTAAGTCCTTGCCCGGAAAGGGCCTTGCGGGAATTCGACGGCAACTTAGAAATACCCTTCCATGGCGCGTATAATACCCGCCTTTCGATGCGGGCCGACGCTATTATGTTGTCCGACCGCCCGCAACACACAGACTGAATAGCAGGCTACCGTCGTGACAACCATGGCATCACAACCGTCAAACCCGGATCTGACGACCTTCCAGGGGCTGATCCTGGCACTGCAGAACTTCTGGGCGCAGCATGGCTGCGTGGTCCTCCAGCCACTGGACATGGAAGTGGGCGCCGGCACCTTCCACCCGGCCACTTTCCTGCGGTCCATTGGCCCGGAAACCTGGAACGCCGCCTACGTGCAGCCCAGCCGCCGCCCCACCGACGGCCGCTATGGGGAGAACCCCAACCGCCTGCAGCATTACTACCAGTTCCAGGTGGTGCTCAAGCCCTCCCCGGACAACATTCAGGAGCTGTACCTGGATTCACTGCGCGCCCTGGGGCTTGATCCGCTGGTGCACGACATCCGCTTTGTGGAAGACAACTGGGAGTCGCCGACCCTGGGCGCCTGGGGCCTGGGCTGGGAGATCTGGCTCAACGGCATGGAGGTGACCCAGTTCACCTACTTCCAGCAGGTGGGTGGCCTGGAATGCTACCCGGTCACCGGCGAGCTGACCTATGGTCTGGAGCGCATCGCCATGTACCTGCAGGGTGTGGATAGTGTTTACGATCTGGTCTGGACCCGCGGCCCTGACGGCGTCGTCACCTACGGCGATGTCTTCCACCAGCAGGAGGTGGAGATGTCCACCTACAACTTCGAACACGCGGATACCGAGTTCCTGTTCCACAGCTTCGACGTGTACGAGCGCGAAAGCGCCCGCCTGATCGACGCCGGTCTGGCGCTGCCCGCCTATGAGCAGGTGCTCAAGGCGTCCCACACCTTCAACCTGCTGGACGCCCGCCACGCCATTTCCGTCACTGAACGCCAGCGCTTCATCCTGCGGGTGCGGACCCTGGCCCGGGCCGTCGCCCAGGCCTATTTCGACAGTCGCAAGGCACTGGGCTTCCCGCTGTCGCCGGAGGCACTCCGCAAGGAAGTGCTGGCTGCTGAAGAGAATGCCGGCAAGGGCAAGAAAGGCAAAAAGGCCAAGAAGGGGAACGCATAATCATGGCTACTCAGGATTTTCTGGTCGAACTGGGCACCGAGGAACTCCCTCCCAAGGCCCTGAAACCCCTGTCCGACGCCTTTGCCCAGGGCATCCGCACTGGTCTGGAAGACGCCGGCATCGCCTTCGACAAGGTTGAGGCCTTTGCCGCGCCCCGCCGCCTGGCGGTGCGTGTCCGCAAACTGGAGGATGCCCAGCCGGACAAGCCGGTGGAGAAGCGCGGCCCGGCGGTGAAGGCCGCGTTCGATGATTCCGGCAACCCCACCAAGGCCCTGAACGGCTTTGCCAGCTCCCTGGGCGTAACCCCGGAACAGCTGGACACCCTGGAAACCGACAAGGGTGCCTGGGTGGTCTACCGTACCGTGGAGCAGGGCAAACCCACCGTGGAACTGCTGCCGCAACTGGTGGAACAGGCCCTGGCCGGCCTGCCCATTCCCAAGCGCATGCGCTGGGGCGCCCACCGCACCGAATTCGTACGGCCGGTCCACTGGCTGGTGTTCATGTACGGCAACACCGTGGTCGACGCGCCCATCATGGGTCTGGAGCCGGGCAACACCACCCGTGGCCACCGTTTCCACTGCCCCCGCTCGCTGATCGTGCCCACACCCAATGACTACGAGATTGTGCTCCGGCAGGAAGGCTACGTGATCGCCGACTTCGCCGAACGGCGGGACGTGATCCGCCGGGGTGTGGAGGACATCGCCGAGAAGGAAGCCAGTGGCAGGGCGGTCATCGACGAGGACCTGCTGGATGAGGTCACTGCCCTCAACGAGTGGCCGGTGCCGCTGCTGGGTGGTTTCGAGGAACGCTTCCTGGAAGTGCCCGCCGAGGCGCTGATCTCCTCCATGAAGGAACACCAGAAATACTTCCACGTGGTGGACCCCGGCGGGAAAATGCTGCCCGTGTTCATCACCCTGGCCAACCTGGAAAGCAAGGACCCGGCCCAGGTCATCGCCGGTAACGAGAAGGTGATCCGCCCGCGTCTGGCCGATGCCGCCTTCTTCTACGAGACCGACCGCAAGACCCGCCTGGAAGACCGGGTGGAGCAGCTCAAGCCCATCGTATTCCAGGAGAAGCTGGGCAGCATCCATGACAAGTCCGTGCGCGTTGCGGCCCTGGCCGGCAGGATCGCCGAAGCCATCGGCAGTGATCCGGCCCTGGCGGAACGTGCGGCCATGCTGGGCAAGACCGACCTGGTCACCGAGATGGTGCTGGAGTTCACCGACCTGCAGGGCATCATGGGCCAGTACTACGCCGCCAACGACGGCGAGCACGAGGACGTGGCCAAGGCCCTGAACGAGCAGTACATGCCCCGTTTTGCCGGTGACGACCTGCCGTCCACCCTGACCGGCTGCGCCGTGGCCATTGCCGACCGGCTCGATTCCCTGGTGGGTCTGTTCGGCATCAACCAGCCACCGTCCGGTACCCGCGACCCGTTCGCCCTGCGCCGGGCCTCCCTGGGCGTACTGCGGATCATTATCGAGCGGGAACTGCCCCTGGACCTGCAGACCTGCTGCGAATGGGCGGAGCAGAACTTCACCCAGCTCACCGAGCAGAACACCGCCAGCACGGTGGTGGACTACATGCTCGAGCGCTTCCGTGCTCACTACGAGGAGCAGGGCATCAGCGCCGAGGTCTACCTGGCAGTGCATGCCCGTCGTCCGACCCGGCCGCTGGACTTCGACCGCCGGGTGAAGGCGGTGGATGCCTTCCGCAAGCTGCCGGAGGCCGAGGCCCTGGCCGCCGCCAACAAGCGGGTGTCCAACATCCTCACCAAGCAGGGCGATGCCTCCATCGGTGAGCATGTGGATAACGCCCTGCTGCAGGACAAGGCGGAGATCGCCCTGTCCGAGCAGGTCAGCGAGCAGGCCGAAAAAGTGGTGCCGCTGTTCGATAGCGGTGACTACGCCACCGCCCTCAGTTCCCTGGCGAGCCTGCGAGCCCCGGTGGATGCCTTCTTCGACGAGGTGATGGTGATGGCGGACGACGAGGCGGTGCGCAACAACCGTCTGTCGCTGCTCAATCGCCTGCGCAACCTGTTCCTGCGGGTGGCGGACATCTCGGTATTGCCGGGCAGCTGAGCTGAAACACCGGCCCGGAATGACAGAGGGCTTCTCCCTCAGGAGAAGCCCTTTTTTGTTGCGCGGTCGACAGGGCTACAGCCAGCCCTTACGCTTGAAGTACCAGTAGGGGGCAAAGCCGGACCCCACCATCAGCGCCAATGCCCCCGGGTAACCCAGCAGCCACTCGAGCTCGGGCATGTAGTCGAAGTTCATGCCGTAGATACTGGCGATCAGCGTCGGCGGCAGGAACACCACGGCCGCGATGGAGAAGGTCTTGATGATCTGGTTCTGCTCGATGTTGATAAAGCCCTGGGTGGAGCCCATCAGGAAATTGATCTTCTCGAACAGAAAGGCGCTGTGGGACATCAGGGTTTCAATGTCCCGGGCGATTTCACGGCAGGTTTCCCGCAGCTCCGGGTGTGATCTCAGGTGCCTGATCAGAAAAGAGATATCCCGCTGGCTGTCCATCAGGCACAGACGGATGCGACCGTTGCTGTCTTCCAGCTTGGCCAGCTGACTGATCGCTTCCTCCAGCTCCGCCTCCTCATCTTCCAGCACCAGGTAAGACACCTTGTCGAGCTGCTCGTGGATATGCTCCAGGTTGTCGGCATGGTTCTCGATCTTCTGCTCGAACACGGTCACCAGCGCTTCGGAAGGGTGATGGCTTTCCAACTGGCCCCGACGGGCCCGCATGCGCATCAGGCGGAAGTCCGCGATCTCGTCATCCCGGATAGTGATCAGCCGCTCCGGCTGGAGGATGCAGGCCACCGATACCGTGGTATGCCGCCCTTCGGTCTGGGTCAGGAACAGTGAGTGTACGTGAATACCGGCCTGGTCCACGAAACAGCGGGCCGACGCCTCGATCTCGTCCACCTCATCCTGTTCCGGCACATCGGTCAGCAGCAGCTTCTCGAGGATTGCCTTCTCTTCCTCGCTGGCTTCGCAGCAGTCGATCCAGTCCGCCGCGCGAACCTGCGCCTCCAGCGGCTCGTCCGTCACGGGAATTTCGCGAATGAGGCCATTGGTAAATCTGAACAGTCGAAGCACAGCCTTCTCCCGTTGGTGGTCTGGTGTCAGTATTCTACCCGGCCAGGAGAGGAACCCATAAGGCGGATAAAAGATTCACCGGGACCGCCACTGGAGGGCTGGCATTTGGATGGAGAATACGTATAATGCAGCCCGTAATTCGGCGTGTGGCGCAGCTTGGTAGCGCACTTCGTTCGGGACGAAGGGGTCGCAGGTTCGAATCCTGCCACGCCGACCATTTCCTTCCCGCTATCCCAGCTTTTCCAATAGTCCGTCCCTGACACCCGGCCAGTCCAGGTCCGTGATGCTGTACATCACCGAATCCCTGACAAAGCCGTCCTGGACCACCATATGCCGGCGCAGCACGCCTTCCTTTTGCGCTCCCAGGCGCTCGATCGCCCTCTGTGACCGCAGGTTCCTGGCGTCCGTCTTCAGCTCCACCCGGAGAGCCCCCAGCACCTCAAAGGCATGCCTGAGCAACAGGTACTTTGCCTCGGTATTCACCGCCGTGCGCTGGTAGTCCCGGGCGACCCAGGTGTAGCCGATCTCCAGCCCATGGTCCCGGGGCCGCACGTTCAGGTAGCGGGTACTGCCCATCAGGGCACGGGATTCCGGCTGGACCAGCACATATGGATAGTGCAGCTCCTTTCTGGCCAGGCCCAGGGCCTGGTTTACCCACTGTTCCGTCTCCGCCCGGCTGGTGAAGGCCCCTACAGGCAGAAACGCCCAGTCCTCCTGCAACTGGCCGATGTCGAACAGGCCATCAATATGGTCCTCCGACAGGGGCTCCAGGCGAACGTGGCGTCCCTCCAGAACCGGTTGTTGCATCGTGATTGTCATCCGACCTCCCTATCTTTTTGGTGATTATGCGTCCGGTAAAATCCGACGTACGTTAAAGGCGTTTGTAGATGTCCTTTCGATGGCCAACCTTGACGACGGTAACCACAAGCTGATCATCGATGATCTCGTAAACGATGCGGTAGACACCCTGACGGATCCGGTAACGTTCCTGACCGGAAAGCTTTTCACTCCCTGCCGGCCGGGGATCGTCCTGCAAGGCATCCATTCGCTGAAGGATACGGGCCACATCCTTGTTAGGAATGGAGCGTAAATCCTTGGCAACGGATTTCCTGAAGACCAGCCTATATCTTGCCATGGGCCTTCAGGTCATCCAGCAATGCCTCGTAGCTCATGGTTGGTTCTGCAACACGATCCTCAAAGGCCGCCAGGTCCTCCTGATCCTCCGCCAGGGCGGCACGGACGGCATCGTTCACAATATCGGACACACTGCGATTGGTATGGGCCGCCTTCAGTCTGAGGGCGGCATGTAACTGGGGATCGAAATACACTGTCGACCGCTTGGAAGGTTCGCTCATGGCTGTCTCCGGTCTAAAAGAACCTCAAGACATCATAGCGCCATGACGTTATGACGCCAAGCCTGACCGCTATTGCCACAGACCATCACACATCGCCGGACAGGTTTTATGTTTCATCCGGTATCAGGGCCAACAGATCGGTTACACCAACATCCTCGCCGACCTGCGACAACAGCGTGGATACTTGGCCCCGGTGATGGGTCTGGTGATTGAAAAAATGCTGGATCAGGTGGGACAGGCGTTTGTTGAAAGGGCTGCCCTTGGTGTTTCGGTAGGCAAGAACCTGGTCCACACCGGACTCCGTCAGACCGTCGGCCCAGCGGATAATCTCGCCATCCAGCCATTGCCGATAGCTCCGGAGTTCTTCGAAATCGCTGAACAGGATCTGATCAAGGCCGGTCGGGTCTGGCTGCGTCATCACCTGTGCCAGTGCGCCGGCTCCGGACTCATGACCGCCGAAGCGCTTCAGCCAGATGATGTCGGCCACCACAATGTGGTTCAGGGTACCCAGGATGGAACCGAAGAACGCCCCACGCTCCCGGGAAAGTTCGCTCGGATCAAGCCGGCCCGCCGCCTCGTAGACCTTGCCGTTCATCCACTGGTTGTAGGTCGCCATCTGTTGGAATAGGTGTACCTGGCTCATGGTTGTCTACCTCCGGGCAACCGTTAATGGGTTCATTCCAGCCTATACTCCATGAAAACTGATTGTGTCAGAAGGGCGATTCTGTTTTAGCCACTGTACTGCCAATGCATGGCGAGGCGAGCTCATTGTTGTCAACAACGACGGTGGCATGGTTGGCCGGTCCACACTCCTGCAAATATAGCTGCTGACCTTCGATATACCGCCTGTTCAACGGCGCAAGAGGATCCATGGGCGTGCCGTCCCGCGCTCCCAAGCGCCTTATCGAGGTCTCGAAGGACACCTCGAGAAACACGGACAGGTCCCAGTATCCGCGAAGCTCGGGGCGGTGAGCAAAGATGCCATCGAAGATAAGGATGTCACCGACATCCGCCTGCCGCGTACCGGGATGGATCGGGGCATCGCTCCTGTGATCGAACACCGCTGAAACGTACTGTCCTGAGCCTCCGGGAGAGAGGGGATCAAGCAGTACCTGCTTCAGCATCGCGTAATCGTAAGAATCACGGTAGAAACCTTCTGGGCTATATCGACCACGGCGATACCGGACCGCGCGCGGATGATGAAACCCGTCCACAGAGGCGCGGATCACCGTTGCACCCAAAGCCTCCAGCGTCCGCCCAAGCTCATCCCCGAACATCGTCTTACCCGCGCCGTCGACGCCATCAATGGCGACCCGCGTGACGAAAGGACTTTGAACGTTCAGGATAGCCCGCGCAATCTTCTCTATCACCAAAGATACGTTTACCTCTTACTCCTTCAGCGCCAACACAAGCTCGGTCGCGAAACCGCGCCCCCAATGGGCCGGATCGAAAAAATAGCTGACCTCCACACCCCATCCTGGATCAAATGGGTCGATGTTCAGACCTCCCCAGCCGATCACCTCTGTTTCGCTACGATCACACACAACCCATGGCGCGAATCCGTGAGAGTCACGCATATCTTCAAACGTTTTCAGCCTCTGTGCACATTGCTGCAACGAAGTGGCCGCGAATGTGTGGCGCATCGCTTGCTGATCACTTTGGATGGCATAGAGTTCATCTGTATCTCTCTCCAGAAACGGACGCAACATAAGTCGACTGGTGTAATGGGGACTCAGGTCCATATAGGTCTGTAGCGTCATTTCCGTGTCACCGGTAAAACCGGCTCAGGCGTTCCAAACTGCACCGCAGTAGAAGTTCGGCAACCGGTATCTGGTGGTCTTATTATCGGCTTGAGCCCATTGTCTGGCTTATCTCAAACATACAGTTCCAGACCCTCATAGGGTTGCTCCCTGAGCGCGGCCAGTCGCGTCTGGAGATCCCCGGAATGAAGCTCCAATTTGTGCCCGTCCGGGTCAAGGAAGTACAGAGAGTCCCCTTCGCTCTTGTTCTCCTTCCAGATCATCACATCATGCGCGCGGATGGCCTCGGCGCTTTCGTCGAATGCTCCCTTCTCCACAGAAAAGGCAATATGGGTATACTCAGGCTCGGGGCCACGGCGCTTGCCCAAATCCAACGACAGGCAGATCCACCCTTCGCCAGCCAGCAAGTAGGCGCCATGCACCCACTTCGCCACCGGTTTCAGGCCAACCACGTTAGTATAAAACTCAAACGATCGTTCAAGATCACTGACAGCCAATGTTATGTGATTAATTCCGTTAACCATTCCGTCCTCCCGATCCGACGTCACAAAATGCCGGATGAAGTAAAATAACAGAATAGGCTAGCTAAACGCCCTCATCGGTCCTTACCATATATGTCGCGCCCTTCCCATAGGCAGAGAGGCCTCTTTTCAGCGACTCATCCACCTGCAAAGCCTCGAAGCCATGACGCTGCCAATACGATGATGCCCCCTGGATAGCGACAAGGAATATGCGTTTATATCCACGCTCTCTTGCGGCATCCAACACCGCTTTCAGCAATTGGCTCGCGATACCCACCCTTCGTGCCGACGGGCTCACCGCCAGGTCATGGATACAGAGGCTATCAGCATTCGATGAAACAGAATGCTCAACACTATTCAGATCCGGTATGTCGCCGAATATCCGCGGCAAAGCAACCGCATATCCGACAGCCTGTTCTCCGTGTACTGCCATAAAGCAGAACTCCGGGGCAGCACAAAGTTTTGCGGAGAACGAATCAAGCGACTCGAGAATGTCCTGGCTGTAGCACTCCCCCTGAATACGAGATATACCCGGGAGGTCGGGCTGTGACAATATTCTGATTTCCATGCGGGCACGCATCCCTGCCTGTTTGGGTATCACTCGGAAGTCACCGGCACCTGAACGAAGCACCGGCATATGACTCCCAAACGCTTTTCCATGGAGCGCCGCTCCCATGCGTAGGTTGTTGTAGTTTATCTGTTCCAATGAACTACCGGGCCAACGGCAGTAGCCGTCAGACAGACTCCCTGACCTGCTTGGTCTCCTGCGCAAAGGGACTTAGCCCCATCCAGGCAGACATGCAGGTGGTAAGACTGTGGGGCCCGCTAAGCCTGAGTGTACCGCGCCGCGTGGCATCCGCCACCGTTATGATGCCCATCCAGATCGCTGTCATGGTCTTCAGATCGGTGGCCACATACAGATCCACTTCATGGCCCGGGTCGATCTTGCAGAGGTCCACCGGTTCAGAGGCATGCTTGTCCACGATCAGCCACCATTTTTTCTGACCACGGCTCAATTCGGGGTACAGAAACTGAATCGTGACCCGGTGGTCTGGCAGCGGGCTGGGATTCAGGTTTCGGCGCATATCCCACATCAACAGCGAGGGATCCAGGTTCTTCAGTGATAGCTGGGATTCCAGCCATCGCTGACCCCACACGCCCATGGACATAACGATATCACGAAGCTCTTCTCCCGCCTCGGTAAGACGGTAGGTGGGGGAACCACTGGTCTCGTCCATTTCCCTGACAATGATCCCGAACCGCTCCAACTCGCCCAGCCGCTTGGACAGCAAAGCCGGCGACATGCGCGGCACCCCTTTTCGCAGCTCGTTGAAGCGGGAACTCCCACACAGAAGCTCGCGAATAATCAGGATGTTCCAGCGGGCACCCAGCACTTCCGTTGCCATCGCCACGGGACAGAATTGACCGTAACCACGCTCTGTCATGCCCTTTTCTCCCGGGATCTCCGTCCATCATGGGCTACAGGGACCAGTACAGTTACTGAACTATTCATGTCAGCCTAGCAAAGGTTCAAATAGTCAACCAGGCAGCAGAAACACTGCCTGGCAGACAAGGAGACCAGCAATGATGAACCCAATACTTCAATATCCACAACCCAGGCCAGCGTTCATCAGGACCGTCGTTACAGCCGCCGGTGCGGCCACCCTGATGCTACTGGCACCGTCTTCAAACGCCGGTGATCCGGATCAGCCCGATCCCATCGCCGTTGAAATGGTTGGCAGTGAACGGACCGAATTCACCGATGAGGTCGCGATCGAAATCCGGCTCCAGCCGGAAGGGCGATCGGAGCAGGTACTCAAACTCGACGCCCCGTCGAGGGTTGCGGTAGCCCGAATCACCATTCAGCCCGGCGCAACCTTTCCCTGGCATACCCATCCGGGGCCGGTCCTTGCTGGCGTTGAAAAGGGAGAGCTGATCTACACCTACGCGGACGACTGTGTTGATCGCCCCTATGGCAAAGGCACGATGTTCGTTGATCCCGGGGGAGATAATGTCCATACGGCCCACAACCCCAGCAGCGACGAAGAAGCCGTGGTAATAGCCACCTTCCTTGATGCGCCGATGGAGGGAAAACTGACACTGCCCGTGGACAAACAGTCGGGACAACAGCTCGACGAAAAATGTGATATCGACCGGTAAACGTCGAGGTGGGCGATGAACAGCAATCAGGTAGCCATCATCGGCGCGGGCGTTTCCGGACTTGTCACCGCGAAAGTGCTCCAAGGCGATGGCTTTGATGTCAGCATCTTTGAGAAGGCGCCGGAGGTTGGGGGCGTCTGGGAAACGTCCCGGGCATATCCCGGTTTGCGAACCAACAGCCCCTATCCACTGTATGCCTTCTCGGACTTCGACCATTCCGAGTCTACGGATGAGTTCCCCACGGCCGGACAGATCCGCGGCTATCTTGAGCGCTATGCGGACCACTTCGGCCTGAGGGACCATCTGAATCTGGAGACTGAGGTTGTCTCAGTCAAGCAACTGCCGTCGGAAGAAGAAGGACAGCATCCCGGCTTCCAGGTACACACGCGCGATCTCACCACGGGGGGACCCATCCGGTCACGGACGTTCGATTTTGTGGTGGTCTGCAATGGTGTTCTGTCCGAGCCGCATATTCCCGACTTCGATGGTTCCCGCGATTTTGCGGGGACCATCCTCCATTCCAGTCAGGTTCAGCATGCAGATAGCCTTGTTGGCAAACGGGTGCTGGTAATCGGTGCCGGCAAGTCCGCACTGGACTGCGCCACCCTGGCAGGACAGGTATCGGATTCGTGCACTCTGCTCTTTCGTAAGACCTACTGGATGCTGCCCCGGTACTATGGTCGCACCCGTGTGGACAAACTGATCTACAGCCGCTGGGTTGAAAAGCTGAGTTACCCGCCCTATCACCAGTCGCCCCTGCCAGAGAAGCTTCTGCGGGGCCTGTGCACGCCTCTGGTATCGCTGTTTCGCCGAAAGCAACGTCAGTTCACAATCCGTGCTACGCGTATGCCCGGTTTCATGGTGCCGGACATGTCGATACATGACTCCATCTTTCACCTGGGTATCGGTTCTGACATCTACAACCACATCAACTCGGGTCAGGTACACGCCGTGCGTAGCGAAATAGAGCGATTCACCGGTGGCCACGGGATAAGGCTGACCAACGGCGAAGACATGGAAGCCGATGTGGTGATCTGCGCGACGGGGTGGAAACGGAACGTTGATTTTCTTGACCGTCCACTGCGGGAGACTTTGGCGCCCAACGGGCAACTCAGGCTCTACCGACACATTCTGCCCCCGACGGAACAACGACTCGGCTTTGTTGGCTACGCATCCTCAACCAATTCGCCGCTGACATCGGAAATTGCCGCTCACTGGCTCTCCCAGCACTTTCTTGGAAAACTCCGGCTACCCAATACCCGCGCCATGGAACGTAGTGTGGAAAGGGTGTTGAAGTGGACCGCCCGCCACTTTCCACAACAACGGGAGGGACACTTCATCGGTGGCTATGTTGCCCATTACACGGACTGGCTGTTGCGAGACATGGAAGTCCGCCAGCGGCGATGTCCGGGTCTGGCGTCGGAACACCTCCAGCCATTCAGGGCGAATCGCCTGCGCGGTCTGGAAAGGGAACGAAGCCACGTTTCGGTCGATACTGGCGCCAGGGGAGGTGCTGGATGAGTCGCCGCGTCAGGGGCTGCTTCCCCTGGTAACGGAGGCACGGAGCCCGCTTCCGGGCCCTGCGCCTCCGTCAGAGCATCTACTGCTCGGGAATGGTTAACTCCGGAAACGCCTCATCCAGGCCGGTTTCCACCGCCGGGGTCAGGTCGATACGCAGGTAGGTATCGTTCTCCCCGGTGTAGGCGGGCCATTTCTGGCGCTCGATAGCCGGGTCGCCGTCCTTCGCGAAGGAGGCCCACAGGTCCAGGGAAAGCTGGCTGACCATGGCGTATTCCTCCGGATCGATACCCGGGCTGTCGGTGGTGGCGAACTTCTGTGGTGTCGGATCCGGATGGCCGGTCAGGCCCAGCAGATAGTGGGCCACGAAGCTGCCCGGATAGTCGAACATGTAGACCAGCTCGACACCGTGGTAGGCGGAGGTGCCAAAGTTGCGCCAGCCCGCCGGTACATGGTCGAACACGTAGGTGTAGACGTCGGACTCGTTGTACTCCGCCATCCATGGCATGTACCACTTCAGGCCTTCCACCAGCGGCGGCAGGTCACCGGTGTTGGCACCGGCCATGATGGGTACGTCATGGTGCTCGCCGGCCTCGAAGGCATCGCGGATGCCCATGGTCTGGTACCAGCCGTCGATGTTCGGGCGTGCCGCAAATCCGGCCTCGCCAGCCGCTTCCACGATCTCCGGCCAGGGGATGTCCCACATGGCAGCGAGTACGTCCGGCTCATCGGCAACGCCAAGGGCCTCGGCCAGGTTGATGCCCTGCTGCTCCTGGTCTTCCAGCGGGTTCTGCACCGGGATGGTCTGATCGAAGGGGGCCGCCATGCCACTCTGCACGATGGCCTTGTGGAACAGCCCATCCGCCAGCGGCGAATGCAGCAGGGACAGGGTCTTGCCGCCACCGCCGGACTCACCAAAGATGGTGACGTTGTCCGGATCACCGCCGAAGCGGTCGATGTTCTCCTGCACCCACTCCAGGGCGGCGATCAGGTCAAGCTGACCATAGTTGCCGGAGGCACCGTTCTCCGACTCCTCGGTCAGCGCCGGGTGTGCCATATAGCCGAAGGGGCCGAGGCGATGGTTGACGGTGACCACTACGGTGCCCTTGCCGGGCAGTGAGGTGTTATTAAAGCCCTTGGTGTTTCCGGTCAGGATGGAGAACCCGCCGCCATGGAACCAGACCATGACCGGCAGTGGCTCATCGCCGGCGTCCTTGGGTACGGTGACGTTCAGGTAGAGGCTGTCCTCGCCCATGCCGCCTTCGCCGAAGGCTTCGTTGGTGGGGTCCTGGGCGGACTGGTCGGACCAGGCAATAGCTTCACGCACGCCCCACCAGCCATCATGATCCACCGGGGGCTTCCAGCGCAGGTCGCCCAGGGGCGCCTTGGTGTAGGGAATACCGTAGAAACCCCAGGCCTCATCATCAGGCGTGGTAAAGCCCCGCAGCAGACCGAGGCTGGTGGGCACAATCTTGCGGTCGCTCTGGGCCCGGGCCACCAGCTCCACGGCGCTTTCGGCGTTCATCAGGCGTCGGGGCCGGGGGTCGGTGTCGTCAAAGACCGCTTCGCCGGCGGCATTCAATTCCGCCATCAGGTCCATCACCGCCTCGCTCTGGGCGAACTCGGCCGGTGGCTGGTCAAAGGTCAGCATGTCCCTGTACTCGTCGACAATCCGGGAAGCTTCCCGGGACACGTCGATGCCATTGTTCAGGTCACCGTCCTGGTCCAGGGTCTGGATCAGGGCGGCGAGGTTGGTGGCCTTGTCAGTGAATTCCCCGGCGTCCGGGAAATGGTTCCATGCCGAGAGGTTACGAACCTTGTGCAGGCGGGCCAGCCGAATCCTGTCCAGTGCGCCCTTTACCTTTTCCAGGCGCTCGCCGTGATTCCAGGACGTGCGCTCATGGGCCCGGTCCGAGGCCTGGTCGGGCAGGGCATGGGCCAGTGTACTGACACCGCCAAATGCCAGGCCCGTGGCGACACAGGTGGCAATGGTGGTCAATCGAATCTGTTTACAAAGCCGTGTCTTCTGGGGGATCGACATGAATCTCTCCGGTTTGTTGTTAAGGGTAGGGAAAGATGCCGGGACCGACGGCTGAACGGTCCCGGACATAAGCAGGTCGTCACTGCTCAGGAGGTACTAGCCGCCACAGCCCTGGGTGTTGACGAACATCATCGGCAGGGTCAGGTGCAGCATCCGACGGAAGCTGTCCATATCGTGTTCACCCTCGTACTCCTCACGGAGATTGGCCACGCCGTAGTCATTGAGAATCTCAATGGTCGCCTCGGTGTTGCTGTAGGCAATATCGTCGTAACCCGCGCCCATGACGATCGGCGCGTTCAGCAGGCTGTTGGTCTCCGGATCATCCAGAACCGATTCGAACTCACGCTCGAAGGCGCTGCGGGATGTGGAGAACCAGCCGGAGCCATAGATGAACACATGGCTGAACAGGTCCAGGTTGCCGAGGCCCACGTTGAAGGCCACGAAACCGCCCTGGGACAGGCCGGCGATGGCGCGGTTGTCACGATCGGTGCGGACGTTGTAGTTGGACTCCACGTAAGGCATCAGGGTGTCCTTGAACAGATCCACACAACCGCCACTGGTGCCGGGGGTAACCGGGCTGCCAGAGGCACAACCGCTGGTGTCCGGCATGACCACCACCATGGGCTCGATTTCGCCATCGGCAATCATGTTATCGAGGATCAGGTCAGCGCTGCCGCCCCAGTCCTCTTCGCGGCTGGTCCAGTTGGAATCGTCCTGGCCGGCACCATGGCTCAGGTAGAGGACCGGGTAACCGTCAGGGTTGGACTCGCTGTAACCGGGTGGCGTGTAGATATGGGCGCTGCCACCTCCGAAGAAGCCACCACCAAGGCTGACTTCCTCCACATCACCGTTGGGCACCCCCGGACGGTCGCGGTAGTACTCGGTCGCACCCTGGGGCAGCATGGTCGGGGTTTCGGTGGGGCAGGATGCCGGCGCATCATCCGGGTCCCAGTCGGAACCCCCGCCAATACCACCACCCCCGCCAATGGCCAGGGCGGAGCCAGTCATGGTCAGTCCACATACAATTACGAGTGATCTCAGGCCGTTGCGATGCATTTTTTTAACCCTCCAATGGTCGTGTTAAGTGTTGCGACGGAACCGGAATGAAGGTTCCGCTGCGACGGCCCGACGAGTTATAGCGCTGCCCCCGGGGAAGTTCAAAATGTCCGGAAGTTCATCCAGATACCCGATATAGCAGGCGATCATCCGGATATGGGACCAGCCCTTACCAGCGTGAATGGAGTGCCAGTCCGTAGAAACAGATTCGAGTATCAGTTGAAGGGCTAAGCCGTAACCATTGATCGCCAAAGGCGGAACGAATGTTCATTTCGCACTGAGAAAAATGCTCTAACTAATGTCCATGTATGGAAAAATGGAATAAAAAAGACACAGACATACCCGGCGGTCACCCAGGATAATGAACCCTACGTAATGATCCGGCGTCGAGTTTGCAGGTGGTGATAATTCGAGCCTGAATCCCACTTTCAGAATCTGTGAGGGCAGTCACCGGGCGATTACCTGGTTTACCGGGCGACAGCCGCCGCCTGGCTGCCGGGTTCTTTTCCCTCGAAAGGCGCCCTCCGTCACTGTTATCCGTACACGGTGGCGGGTATTATTCGCACCATATGTGATCACAAAACCACCAGATCGGATCCGTCCATGCCCAAAGGTCCCAAACTCTCGCCGGAGGCCAGGCTAAAGGCCATTCTCGACGCCACGCGCGCCGGCACCTGGGAATGGAATCTCGACACGGGGGAAGTGGTATTCAACGATCGCTGGGCCCGCATGCTCGGCTATCAGCCGTCCGATCTGGAGCCCATGACCTATGAGCTCTGGCAGTCGCTCTCCCATCCGGAGGATGTGGAAGAGGCCAAGGCCCGGATGGGCGCCTACCTGAAGGGCGAGACGTCCTACTACGACTGCGTGGTCCGCATGCGCCACCGGCAGGGCCACTGGCGCTGGATCCACACCCGGGGCCGACGCCTGGACGATGACAAGCTCCAGGCCAACTGGGTCTGCGGCACCCACCTGGACATTTCCGAGGAGCGGGAGACCCAGCATCGCCTGCAACGCCTGGCGGAATCTCTGCCCGGGGTGATCTATACCTTTGTGATGGACACCGACGGCGAGTTCCGTTTTACCTATGTCAGCAGGAAAAGTGTTGATTTCTATGGAATCCCTGCGGAAGAGACACTGACAAACCCATCCACGCTGTTCGATATCATCGTTCGGGACGATATCCAGCAGGTCCTGGATTCCACGGTCGAGTCAGCAGAAAACCTCACCGAATGGCGCTGCCAGTACCGGATCGACGTCAACGGCGAGATCCGCTGGATGGAGGGTGTGGCCCAGCCGGAGAAGGACGAGCTGGGCCGTATTGTCTGGCACGGCATGGCCATGGATATTACCGAGCGCAAACAGATGGAGCTTGAGCTGGAACGGCTGTCCATCACCGACGAGCTCACCGGCCTCCACAACCGGCGTCACATGCTGCGGACCCTGGAGGAACAGATCGCCCGCGCCGATCGCTATAGCGACGTTTTCTCCCTGATCTCGCTGGATCTCGACCATTTCAAGCAGATCAACGATTCCTGGGGCCACCTGGTGGGTGACCAGGTACTGCAACGGTTCGCCGGTGTCCTGCGAAGCCGGGTCCGCCGGACCGACGTGGTGGCGCGCACCGGGGGGGAGGAATTCTTGGTCCTGCTGCCCAGTACCGATACCGCCTCGGCCCACCGTGTTGCCAGGGACCTGCGCCAGGCCACGGAGCAGGAGGCGTTCGACAATGGCGAGGGTCAGTCCTTTACCGTGACCCTGAGTGCCGGTGTGGTGACCTGGCACGAAGGCCTGTCCTCCATCCGGGGTCTGTTGTCCCGATGCGACCAGGCGCTGTACGCCGCCAAACGCCAGGGCCGCAATCGAATCGTGGTACCGGGCCCGGAATAGCCGGGGGGCTAGGAGTCTGCATCCTCCTGCTGGCGTCGCCACAGCTCGGCATAACGGCCGCCCGCGGCCAGCAGCTCCCCGTGACTGCCCCGCTCCACGATACAACCGTCAGCCATCACCAGGATGGTATCCGCATCCCGGACCGTGGACAGCCGATGGGCAATCACCAGCGTGGACCGATGCTCACTCACGTCCCGCAGGGCCTGGAGGATAACCTGCTCGGAGACCGAATCCAGGGATGAGGTGGCTTCATCCAGGATCAGGATCGGCGGGTTCTTGAGGAACACCCGGGCAATGGCCACCCGCTGCTTCTCGCCGCCGGACAGTTTCAGGCCCCGCTCACCCACCCGGGTCTGGTAGCCCTCCGGCAGGGATTCGATAAAGCCCGTCAGGTGGGCCAACGCTGCCGCCCGATGCACCTCTTCCTCACTGGCATCGGGGCGGCCATAGGCCAGGTTGCGATACAGGGTATCGTTGAACAGCACAGTATCCTGGGGCACCACCCCGATGGCGGCCCGCAGGCTGTCCTGGGTCACCAACCGGAGGTCCTGGCCATCAATGGTGATGGCACCACGGCCGACATCGAAAAAGCGGAACAGCAGCCGGGCCAGGGTGGACTTGCCAGCCCCGCTGGCGCCCACCACCGCCACCTTGTGGCCAGCGGGGATATCGAAACTGACCCCATGGAGGATCGGGCGATCCGGACGGTAGCCGAAGTGGACATCCTCGAACCGGACCTGACCGCCCCGGGTCTCCAGGGTAACGGCATTGTCGGCATCCTGAACGTCGGACCCCTCACCCAGCAGCCCGAACAGCCGCTCCACGTTCACCAGGGCCTGGCGGATTTCCCGGTAGACAAACCCCAGCGCGTTCAGGGGGATGAACAGCTGGATCAGGTAGGCGTTGATCATGGTGAAGTCCCCCAGGGTAATCTCCCCGACCGCCACCTGGCGCACCGCCATGGCCATGATCACAATCAGCGCGACACCAATGATCAGCGCCTGCCCGGTGTTCAGGGCCGCCAGAGACAGGCGGTTGTTGAGCCGCGCCCGTTCCCACTCCGCCAGGTCCTCGTCGAAGCGCCGGGCTTCGAAATCCTCGTTGTTGAAGTACTTGACGGTCTCATAGTTGAGCAGGCTGTCCACCGCCCGGGCATTGGACTGGTTGTCCAGGGCGTTGGATTCCCGCACGAAACGGGTGCGCCACTCGGTGACCCGGATGGAAAACACCACAAACACCACCACGGCCACCAGAATCGCGACCACGTAGAGGGGGCTGAAGGCGACCAGCAACACCCCCGACACCATCAGGATCTCCAGGATGGTGGGCACGATGTTGAACAGCGTGAACCTCAGCAGGAAACTGATACCCGTGGTGCCGCGCTCGATATCCCGGGCCAGGCCCCCCGTCTTGCGATCAAGGTGAAAGCCCAGGGCCAGTTGGTGCAGGTGACGGAAGACCTGCAGCGAGATCCGCCGCATCGCCCGTTCCGCCACCCGGGCAAAAACCGCATCCCGCAGTTCGCTGAACAGGGTGCTGCCGAAGCGCAGCAGCCCATAGGCAACCACCAGCAGCACCGGAATCCACAGCAGCATATCGGCGGTGGCGGTGGTGTCGAGATAGTCCACGATGTATTTCAGAGCCACCGGCGTGGCCACGGTGGCCAGCTTGGCCGCCACCAGCAGGGACACCGCCAGGGCCACGCGGCCGCGGTATTCCGCCAGGTAGGGCCAGAGCCCGGCAATCACTTTCCACCAGGGCTGCTGGCTGGCGGGATAATCGTCGTCGGCGTAGGCTGCCAAGGGTATGATTCCGTCGTCAGGTCATGGATCAAAGGCGCATCATAGGCCGTAAATGACACAGATACGAACTTGCCGCCCGAAGGAGATCTCACCATCGCCAATCGCCACCGCCGCGCCCTGATCCTGGCCCGGGACTTTATCCTGCCCTACCGCAAGGCCGTTGCCGGTGCCATGACCGCACTGGTGATCACCGCCGGCATCACACTTTCACTTGGCCAGGGGCTGCGCATCCTGGTGGACCAGGGCCTGGCCACCCAGTCACCGGCCATGCTGGCCCAGTCCATTGGATTGTTCTTCGTGCTGGTGATCGCCCTGGCGGTGGGTTCCTTTGCCCGGTTCTACCTGGTGTCCTGGATCGGCGAGCGGGTGGTGGCGGATATCCGCAAGCAGGTGTTCAGCCACCTGATCGACCTGCACCCGGGGTTCTACGAGAAGAACCGCAGCCTGGAGATCCAGTCCCGGTTCACGGCGGATACCACCGTATTGCAGTCGGTGATCGGCTCCACCGTCTCCATCGCCCTGCGCAACCTGCTGATGCTGGTCGGTGGGGTGGTCCTGCTGTTCATCACCAATCCCAAGCTGGCCAGCGTGATCATCTTCGGCTTTCCGGTGGTGCTGATTCCCATCCTGTTCTACGGTCGCCGGGTGCGGAAGCTGTCCCGCCTGAGCCAGGACCGGGTCGCCGACGTTGGCAGCTATGTGGGCGAAAATCTCACCCAGATCAAAACCGTTCAGGCCTTTAACCATCAACCGGTGGACCGGGAACACTTTTCCACGGTGGCGGAGAACGCCTTCCTGATCGCCCGGGACCGCATCCGACAGCGGGCCTGGCTGATGACCCTGGCCATCACCCTGGTGATGGGGGCCGTGGGTATCGTGCTGTGGATTGGCGGCCTGGATGTGATCGCCGGGCGCACCAGCCCCGGGGAACTGGCCGCCTTCGTGTTCTACAGCCTGCTGGTGGGGGTCTCCGCCGGGGCCATCAGCGAGGTGATCGGTGAACTGCAGCGAGCCGCCGGCGCCGCGGCCCGTATCTTCGAACTGCTGCAGAGTGATAATGAGATCGACCCTGCGCCTTCGGATGCGATGCCCATGCCCCAGCCGGTCCGGGGCGACATCGAGTTCCGCCAGGTCAGCTTTGCCTATCCCACCCGGCCGGAGGTGGAGGCGATCCGGGAGCTGTCGGTGTCCATTACCGCCGGCGAGACGGTGGCCCTGGTGGGGCCGTCCGGGGCTGGCAAGTCCACCCTGTTCGACCTGTTGCTGAGGTTCTATGACCCGCAACGGGGTCAGATCCTGATCGACGGCGTCGACAGCCGGCAGGTGAGCCCCGCCGACCTGCGCCACTGCTTTGCCCTGGTGCCCCAGACTCCGGCCCTGTTCCACGGCACCATTGCCGACAATATCCGCTACGCCCGCCCCGACGCCAGCCTGGACGAGGTGATCCGGGCCGCCCGCACGGCCCATGCCCACGACTTTATCCAGGCCCTGCCGCAGGGCTACGACACCCGCCTGGGGGATACCGGCCTGGGCCTGTCCGGTGGCCAGCGCCAACGCCTCGCCATCGCCCGGGCGCTACTGGCGGATGCCCCGATCCTCCTGCTGGACGAAGCCACCAGCGCCCTGGATGCGGAGAGCGAACAACTGGTACAGCAGGCCATGCCGGGGCTGATGGCGGGCCGGACCACCCTGGTGATCGCCCACCGCCTGGCCACGGTCCGGCACGCCGATCGTATCCTGGTCATGGACCAGGGGCGCCTGCTGGATGCCGGCCACCACGACGAGCTGATCCACCGCAACGACCTGTATGCCCGCCTCTCGGCCCTGCAATTCCGGGGCTCCGGGGAAGATGATGCAGGTCATTGATTTTTCCCGTTCATTATTTGCGCAATCGCCAACCCACTGTTAGCTTTTTAGTCAGGGCTTCCTCCTGAAGTCCACCGGTTTTCTCAACGACAGCACCACACTGTCAGGGAGAGCGCATGGCTGACACGGTTACGGATCTGCTGGCCCGGTATTGGGCCACCGGTTTCTTTATCGTCGCCACACTGGGCCTGTGTGCCTTTATGGTGGGCGCCTCCAGTTTGCTGGGCGGGCGTAGCCAGGGTGTCAGCAAGTCGCTCCCGTTCGAATCCGGCATCGTCGGCACCGGCGATGCCCGCCAGCGCTTTTCCGTCAAGTTCTACCTGGTCGCGATGCTGTTCGTGATCTTTGATATTGAAGCCGTGTTCCTGTTTGCCTGGGCCATTGTCATCCGTGAGGTGGGGTGGGCCGGTTTCTGGGGCGCGGCGGTGTTCATTCTGATCCTGCTGGCCGGTCTGCTCTATGACAGCCGTACCGGTGCCCTGGACTGGGCGCCGGAGTCATCCAGCGGCAGGCCCCATCGCCCGGCAGGCTGATCCAGGTTTCCCGACAAGGGCGCGGGCCGGCGGACTCTGAGCCGTCGGCAATGGCGCCCATGGAGGTGCAGCATGTCCTACACACTGACCCGGGCGGAACCGGCACCGGAGGGCGACAGCCGCTATCCGGTCCGCAGGCAGGAACCCGCGGAAGACCCGGTCAAGAGCCAGCTTGAGCGTAACGTGTTCACCGGCAAGCTCAGCGAGGTGCTGAATGACGCGGTCAACTGGGGGCGCAAGAACTCCCTGTGGCCCTATAACTTCGGGCTGTCATGCTGCTACGTGGAGATGACCACCGCCTTCACCGCGCCCCACGACATTGCCCGCTTCGGTTCCGAGGTGATCCGGGCCTCGCCCCGGCAGGCGGACTTCATGGTCATTGCAGGCACCTGTTTCATCAAGATGGCGCCGGTGATCCAGCAGCTCTACGACCAGATGCTGGAACCCAAGTGGGTGATCTCCATGGGCTCCTGCGCCAACTCCGGCGGCATGTACGACATTTATTCGGTGGTGCAGGGGGTGGACAAGTTCCTGCCGGTGGATGTCTACGTGCCCGGCTGCCCGCCCCGGCCCGAGGCCTTCCTGCAGGGATTGCAACTGCTGCAGGATTCCATCCAGGAGGAGCGCCGGCCGCTGTCCTGGGTGGTGGGAGACCAGGGTGTCTACCGGGCGGAGATGCCGTCCCAGCGGGAGAAGTGGCGGGACAGGCGCATCCAGGCCACCGAACTGCGGACACCGGACAAACTCTGACGAGCTGGACAACCATGACCACAGGCACCGTCGACAATCCACAGGCAGACACCGGAAACGGCCACTTGCTGGACCAGTTCCGGGAGGATGTGCTGTATGTGCAGCCCACCCTCACCGGTATGCCCGTGTTCTGGGTACGCCGGGAAAGCCTGGTGGACATCCTGACGCACCTGAAGGAGCAGCCGGCCCCGTTCAGCATGCTCTACGACCTGTCGGCGGTGGACGAACGCCTGCGCAACCACCGGGATGGCCTGCCGGAAGCGGATTTCACGGTGTTCTACCATCTGCTGTCGGTGGACCGGAACGAGGACCTGATGCTCAAGGTGGCGCTGTCGGAGTACGACCTGCGGGTGCCCACCGTAAGCCGGGTGTTCGCCAACGCCAACTGGTACGAGCGGGAAATCATGGACATGTTCGGCATCGCCGTGGCCGGACACCCGCATCCGGAACGCATCCTGATGCCGCCCACCTGGCAGGGCCACCCCCTGCGCAAGGACTACCACGCCCGGGCCACGGAATTCGATCCCTACACCCTCACCGTCAAGGGCCAGCAGACCGAGCAGGAAGCCATGCGGTTCGAGCCGGAAGCCTGGGGCATGCAGCGGGAGCGGGACGGCGCCGAGTTCATGTTCCTCAATCTGGGGCCCAACCACCCGTCCGCCCACGGCGCCTTCCGCATCGTGCTGCAACTGGACGGCGAGGAAATTGTCGACTGCGTGCCCGACATCGGCTACCACCACCGGGGCGCCGAGAAGATGGCCGAGCGCCAGTCCTGGCACAGTTTCATTCCCTACACCGACCGCATCGACTACACCGGCGGGGTGATGAACAACCTGCCCTACATCCTGGCGGCGGAAAAGCTGGCGGGTATCGAGGTGCCGGACCGGGTCAAGGTGATCCGGGTGATGATGGCGGAGATGTTCCGCATCACCAGCCACCTGCTGTTCCTGGGCACCTACCTGCAGGATCTGGGGGCCATGACGCCGGTGTTCTACACCTTCAGTGACCGCCAGCGGGGCTACCACGTTATCGAAGGCATCACCGGTTTCCGCATGCACCCGGCCTGGTACCGCATCGGCGGTGTCATGCAGGACCTGCCCGAGGGCTGGGAAAAGCTGGTGCAGGGCTTCCTGGACTGGATGCCCGCCCGCCTGCGGGAGTACGAGAAGGCGATGATGGAGAACACCCTGGTACGGGAACGCACCCGCCATGTGGCCGCCTTCAACACCGCCGAGGCCCTGGAGTGGGGCGTGACCGGCCCCAACCTGCGGGCCACCGGCTGCAACTTCGACCTGCGCAAGCAGCGGCCCTATTCCGGCTACGAGCAGTTCGATTTCGACATACCCCTGGGCCACAACGGTGATGTCTTCGACCGGGGCCAGCTGCGCATCGATGAGATGCGCCAGAGCCTGCGCATCATCCAGCAATGCGTCAACAACATGCCGCCGGGCGACTACAAGGCGGACCACCCGCTGACCACGCCGCCGCCCCGGGAACGCATGCTGCAGCACATCGAGACCCTGATCACCCACTTCCTGCAGGTGTCCTGGGGCCCGGTACTGGAGCCCAACGAATCCCTGCAGATGATCGAGGCCACCAAGGGTATCAACAGTTACTACCTGACCAGTGACGGCAACACCATGAGCTACCGCACCCGCATCCGCACGCCGAGCTTTCCGCACCTGCAGCAGATACCGGCGGTGATGAAGGGTGGTTTCGTACCGGACCTGATTGCCCACCTGGGCAGCATTGATTTCGTGATGGCAGACGTGGACCGCTGATGATGGCAACAACACCACAGACAACCGGACTGATCGGCAGCGACGGCTTCGAACTGCACCCGGCGGACGAGACCGCCATCCTGGAGGAAGCGGCCCATTACGAGCAGCCCCAGGCCGCCTGCATCGAGGCCCTGAAAATTGTCCAGCGCCGCCATGGCTGGGTGCCGGACGAGGCCATACCGGCCATTGCCCGGGTGCTGGGCATCGGTCCCGCCGCCGTGGAGGGCGTGGCCACCTTCTACAGCCTGATTTTCCGCCAGCCGGTGGGGCGCCACGTGGTCCTGGTGTGTGACAGCAGCTCCTGCTTCCTCACCGGCTTTGACGAACTGAAGCAGGCGCTGGTGGACCGGTTGGGTGTCGACTATGGCCAGACCACCCACGATGGTCGCTTCACGCTGCTGCCGGTCTGCTGCCTGGGCGCCTGCGACGGCGCCCCGGCGCTGATGATTGACGATGACACCTACGGCCCGGTCAACCCGGATGATCTGCCGGGCCTGCTGGAGGGCTACCCATGAGCAACTCCATCACCAGCCAGCGCGATTCAGTCCACTACCGCAGCCGGCTGTTGCAGCCGGAGGCCGACCGTAGCGCCGACACCCATCCGCTGACCTGGCGTCTGCGGGACGATGGCGAGACCGTCTGGCTCGACGAATATCTGCAAAAGGACGGCTACCAGTCGGTACGCAAGGCCCTGGCTGAAGGTGACCCCCAGGCCATCATAGCCACCATGAAGGAGGCCAATGTCCGTGGGCGTGGCGGCGCCGGCTTTTCCGCCGGACTCAAATGGAGCCTGACCCTGCAGGGGGGCGACATGCCCCGGGGCTACCTGATCTGCAACGCCGACGAGATGGAGCCGGGTACCTTCAAGGACCGGCTACTGATGGAACAGGAGCCCCACTTACTGATCGAGGGCATGATCCTCGGTGCCTATGCCAATAACAGCCGCTACGGCTACATCTTCCTGCGGGGGGAATACGTGGAATCGGCCCGGGTGCTGAACCGGGCCCTGGCAGAGGCCCGGGAGGCCGGCTGGCTGGGGGATTCCATCGACGGCAGCGGCTTTGATTTCGACATTGCGGTGCACACCGGTGCCGGCCGCTACATCTGCGGCGAGGAAACCGCCCTGATCAACTCCCTGGAGGGCAGGCGCGCCAACCCCCGGGCCAAGCCGCCGTTTCCCGGCCAGTCCGGGGCCTGGGGCAAGCCGTCGGTGGTGAACAACGTGGAAACCCTGTGCAACGTGCCGGGGGTGATCCTCAACGGCGCCGATTGGTACCAGGGCCTGTCCGGGGATCGCACCGACGACGGCGGCAGTAAGCTCTATGGCGTGTCAGGCCCGGTGGAGCGACCAGGCCTGTGGGAGCTGCCCATGGGCACCACCGGCGGCGAGATCCTCGACCGGGCCGGCGGACTCCGGGGTGGCCGCCAACTCAAGGCCTGGCTGCCCGGCGGTGCCAGCACCGGTTTCCTGCTGCCTGAGCACCTGGACCTGCCACTGGATTTCGACACCGTGGGCAAGGAGGGCAGCCGCCTGGGCACCGGTCTGCTCTCCATCGTCCCCGACAACCAAGGCATGGTGGCGCTGATGCGCAATCTGGAGGAATTCTTCGCCCGGGAGTCCTGCGGCTGGTGTACCCCCTGCCGCGACGGCCTGCCCTGGACCGTCAAGCTACTGTGGGCACTGGAACAGGGGCAGGGGGAAACTGGCGATATCGAATTGCTGGACAAACTGGCGGCGGACTGCGGCCCGGGCCTGACCTTCTGCGCCCATGCCCCCGGCGCCGCCATGCCGCTACAGACGGCACTGAAGCACTTCCGCCACGAGTTCGAAGCGGGGGTTGGCAAGCCACAAGGCGAAGCCCACGAGGATCCGATTCCGGTGGGTCAGGTATAGCAGGCGGATATATGAGCTTCCCCAAGACGACGCAACGGGACTGAACCATGGCCATTATTCATGTGGACGGACAGCAGCACGAGGTGAACGGGGCACACAACCTGCTCCAGGCCTGCCTGTCCCTGGGTCTCGACATTCCCTATTTCTGCTGGCACCCGGCCATGGGTAGCGTGGGCGCCTGTCGCCAGTGCGCGGTCAAACAGTACAAGGATGCGGACGATGACAAGGGCATGATCGTGATGTCCTGCATGTCCCCGGCATCGGACCAGACCCGCATCTCCATCGACGATGAGGAAGCAAAGGCCTTCCGCGCCAGCGTGGTGGAGTGGCTGATGATCAACCACCCCCACGACTGCCCGGTGTGCGAGGAGGGCGGCCACTGCCACCTGCAGGACATGACGGTGATGACCGGCCACGACCGCCGCCGCTACCGTTTCCGCAAGCGCACCCGCCGCAACCAGTACCTGGGGCCGTTCATCGCCCACGAAATGAACCGCTGCATCACCTGTTACCGCTGCGTGCGCTTCTACAACGACTACGCTGGCGGCACCGACCTGGGCGCCTTCGGGGCCAAGGACAATGTCTACTTCGGGCGCTACGAGGAAGGCACCCTGGAAAGCCCCTTCGCGGGCAATCTCACCGAGGTGTGTCCCACCGGCGTGTTCACCGACCAGAGCCATTCCGAGCAGTACACCCGCAAGTGGGACCTGCAGTTCGCCCCCGGTATCTGCCACCAGTGCTCGGTGGGCTGCAATATCAGCCCCGGGGAACGCTACGGCAGCATCCGACGCATCGAGAACCGCTACCACGGCGAGGTGAACGGTTACTTCCTCTGTGACCGGGGCCGCTTCGGCTATGGCTATGTAAACCGGGAGGACCGCCCAACGGTGCCGGAATGGCGGGATTCGCCGGACAGCGACCCGGTGCCCCTGGGGGTGGACGATGCCCTGGCCCGCATCAACGATACCCTGCGCCATGCCCGTCGCGTCATCGGTATCGGCTCACCACGGGCGAGCCTGGAGAGCAATCACCAGTTGCAGAAACTGGTGGGCATGGAGAACTTTTCCACCGGCATCGAGGCCCGGGAGCAGGCCTGCCTGGCGCGGATGGCGGAACTGCAGCGCAGCACCGGCCTGCCCACGCCCACACCCCGGGAGATTGAGGACCACGACGCCATCCTGGTACTGGGGGAAGATCCGGTGCAGAGCGCCGCACGGCTGGGCCTCAACATCCGCCAGGCTGCGCTGGCCCGTCGCAAGGCCCTGGGCGAGAGCATCGGTGTGCCGGCCTGGAACGCCGAAGCCCTCAAGACCCTGGCCCAGGACCGCTACCACCCGCTGTTTATCGCCTGGCCCGCAGCCACGGAACTGGACGACGTCGCCCAAGCCCGACACGCCCTGGCCCCGGACGATATCGCCAGGCTCGGTTTTGCGGTGGCCCATCATATCGACCCGGCCGCCCCGGCCGTGGATAACCTGTCTTCAGACCTTGCCGAGGCGGCCCGGCGCATCGCCGATGCCCTGATGGCGGCAGAGCGGCCGCTGGTGGTCAGTGGTGGCTCACTGCTGTCGGAAGCGGTGCTGGACGCCGCCGGCAACATCGCCCGGGCCCTGGCCCGGCGGGCCAAGCGGGGCGGGCTGACACTGATCCGCCGGGAAGCCAACAGCACCGGACTGTCGCTGATGGGCGGGCATTCCCTGGACTGGGCCCTGGACGAACTGGACCAGGGCCGTGCCGACGCCCTGGTGGTACTGGAGAACGACCTCTACCAGAGACTGCCCGCCGCCCGGGTGGACGCGGCCCTGTCCCGGGCGGACATCATTGTGGCCCTGGACCACCAGCACACCGCCACCACCGCGAAAGCCAGGTTCACCCTCTCCACCGCCAGCTTCGCCGAGTCCGATGGCACCCTGGTGAACCTGGAGGGCCGCGCCCAGCGCTTCTTCCAGGTGTACGACCCGGCCTACCTGAGGCCCGAGACCCGCATCCACGAGAGCTGGCGCTGGCTGCATGTGCTCACCACCAACCTGTGGGGCCAGGAGAGCGGCGATATCACCCTGGATACGGCGATCGGCTCCTGTGCGGCGGACCATCCTGCCCTGGCCGGCATTGTCAACGCCGCCCCCGGCGCCAACTTCCGCATCGATGGCCAGCGCCTGGCCCGGGAGCCCCACCGTTACAGCGGTCGCACCGCCATGCGCGCCAACCTGGATGTTAGCGAACCCCGGCCCATGCAGGACCCGGACACCGCCTTCGCCTTCTCCATGGAAGGCTATAGCGGCTACCAGGAAGCCCGGCAACAGGTGCCCTTCGCCTGGGCACCGGGCTGGAACTCACCTCAGGCCTGGAACAAGTTCACCGATGAGGTGGGCGGACACCTGCGCGGCGGCGACCCCGGGGTCCGGTTGATCCCGCGGGCGCCAGGACCGCACCACTACAGCCAGCCATCATCGTCCGCCGATACCACCGACGGCCTGCGGGCCCTGATCCTGCCCCGGCTGTTCGGCGGTGAGGAAACCTCCTCAATGGCCACCCCCATCCAGCAACGAATAGAGGCCCCCTGGCTCACCCTGAGCCATGAGGATGCCCTGCGCCTGGGCCTGCACACCGGAGACATCGTCAGCCTGGCAGGGGAACGGGCGATGCCGGTACGCGAACGGGAAGACTGGCCCACCGGTTGGGTCGGGCTGCCAGCCGGCGTCATCCCCGGGCTCCGGCAAAGCGAATCCGTCACCCTGCAAAAGGCAGCGGGAGGTGAGCCATGAGCTGGTGGACCCCGCAACTGGCCGCCATCGTCTGGGCCATGTTCCAGGCCCTGGTGATCCTGCTGGGCGCGGTATTGCTCGGGGCGGCGCTGACGGTGGTGGAACGCCGCCTGCTGGGCCTGTGGCAGGACCGTTACGGGCCCAACCGGGTGGGCCCCTTCGGCACGATGCAACTGATTGCCGACATGCTGAAGATCTTCTTCAAGGAAGACTGGATACCGCCGTTCGCGGACCGGCCCCTGTTCGTGCTGGCACCGATCATTGCCTTCGCGTCCCTGCTGCTGTCCTTCGTGGTCATTCCCATCACCCCGGGCTGGGGCGTGGCGGACATGCATATCGGGCTGCTGTTCTTCCTGGCCATGGCAGGCATCAACGTTTACGCCGTGCTGCTTGGCGGCTGGTCCAGCGGTAACAAGTACGCGCTACTGGGGGCCATGCGATCCTCGGCCCAGACCCTGTCCTACGAGGTGTTCATGGGGCTGTCGCTGATGGGCGTGGTGGCCCTGGCCGGCTCCTTCAACCTGCGGGATATCGTCAATGCCCAGGAAGGGTTCTGGTTCATCATTCCCCAGTTCTTCGGCTTCGCCACCTTCCTGGTCGCCGGTATCGCCGTCACCCACCGGCATCCCTTCGATCAGCCGGAGGCGGAGCAAGAGCTGGCGGACGGTTACCACATCGAATACTCCGGCATGAAGTTCGGCATGTTCTTCATCGGTGAATATGTCGGCATGGTGCTGGTATCGGCGCTGATCGTGACGCTTTTCTTCGGCGGCTGGCACGGGCCATGGCTGCCACCGATCCTGTGGTTCGCCCTCAAGACCGGCTTCTTCCTGATGCTGTTCATCCTGCTGCGGGCGTCGCTGCCCCGGCCCCGGTATGACCGGGTGATGAGCTTCGGCTGGAAGGTGTGCCTGCCGCTGACCCTGATCAACTTACTGGCCACCGGAGCGGTGATGCTCCTGGTGGGCGAATAGGGAGGACTTATGGAGAAGACCAAAGTCCCGG
The DNA here is from genome assembly GCF_036224885.1 of Marinobacter sp. OP 3.4. NCBI lineage: Bacteria > Pseudomonadati > Pseudomonadota > Gammaproteobacteria > Pseudomonadales > Marinobacteraceae > Marinobacter > Marinobacter sp. OP 3.4. The sequence continues at coordinate 9,519 of NZ_JAVVLT010000062.1, read as the reverse complement.
TCATACGAACCGTGCTCTGGCTGGTGCCGGCCACCTGGTCCCAGCTGCGCACCCTGGGCATGGTGTTCATGCACAGCTTCCGCAAGCGGGAAACCGTGAGCTACCCGGAGGAGGAGGTGTACCTGCCACCCCGCTACCGGGGCCGCATCGTGCTGACCCGTGATCCGGACGGCGAGGAACGCTGCGTGGCCTGCAACCTGTGCGCGGTGGCCTGCCCGGTGGACTGCATCTCTCTGCAGAAGGGCGAAATGGACGACGGTCGCTGGTACCCGGAGTGGTTCCGCATCAACTTCTCCCGCTGCATCTTCTGCGGCATGTGCGAAGAGGCCTGCCCCACCTCCGCCATCCAGCTGACGCCGGACTTCGAGATGGGCGAGTACGACCGCCAGCAGCTGGTGTACGAGAAGGAAGACCTGCTGATCAACGGCCCCGGCAAGGACCACGACTACAACTTCTACAAGGTGGCGGGCATGGCCATCGGCGGCAAGGACAAGGGCGAAGCCAGCAACGAGGAGGCACCGGAGGATGTGCGTTCACTGCTGCCCTGACACCGGGAGGAAAGCGTAATGGAACTGGCCTTCTACCTCAGCGGCCTGGTGGCAATATTCGCCACCGTCGGCGTGATCACCGGCACCAGTCCGGTACATGCGGTGGTGTACCTGATTGTCTCGCTGATTGCTGTCGCGCTGGTGTTCTTCGCCCTGGGCGCGCCCTTCGCCGGGGCCCTGGAGATCATCGTCTATGCCGGGGCCATCATGGTGCTGTTCGTGTTCGTGGTGATGATGCTGAACCTGAAACCGGACGCGGAACGGGAACAGACCTTCCTGCACCCCCGCTACTGGCTGGGCCCGTCGTTGCTGGCCATGGTCCTGCTGGGCGCGGTGGTGTCGCTGCTGGCCCAGGGCGGAGTGGGGCAGACCATCGACGGCGACCTGCTCACCGCCAGATCGGTGGCCCTGACCCTGTTCGGCCCCTGGCTGATGGTGGTGGAGCTGGCCGCCATCCTGCTGCTGGCGGCACTGGTGACCGCCTCCCATGTGGGCCGGCGTTCGAACCCCCTGCGCCATCGTGGAGGTTCCCGATGAATGGCATACCCATGGAACACGGCCTGATCCTGGCAGCCATCCTGTTCAGTCTCGGGCTGCTGGGGCTGATGCTTCGGCGTAACATGCTGTTTGTGCTGATGAGCCTGGAGGTCATGCTCAATTCGGCGGCACTGGCCTTTATCGTCGGCGCCACCGCCTGGAACCAGCCGGACGGGCAGGCCATGTTCCTGCTGGTGATCACCCTGGCGGCGGCGGAGGCCAGCGTCGGGCTGGCGCTGATGATCCAGCTTTACCAGCGGTTCCGTTCTCTTAACCTCGATGCGGCCAGCAGGATGCGTGGATGATGGCATTGGCGGTAACTCTCTCGTTCCTGTTGCCCCTGGCGGGCACCCTGATCCTGGCGTTCTCCGCCGGTCGCCTGGGCCCCCGGGCCAGTTCGGTCATTGGCGTGGGCAGTGTCGGCCTGGCGGCACTGGCGACCCTGTGGACGATAATCGGCCATTCCGGTGGTACCGAGGGTGTGACCCTGTGGACCTGGATCGCCGTGGGTGACTTCCAGCCCACCATCGGGCTGGCGGTGGACGACCTGGCCCTGGTGATGATGTCGGTGATCACCGGCGTGGGCTTCCTGATCCATCTGTTCGCCGTCTGGTACATGACCGGTGAGGAAGGCATCACCCGCTTCTACGCCTGGATGAACCTGTTCGTGTTCAGCATGATGCTGCTGGTACTCGGCGACAACCTGCTGTTGCTGTTCCTGGGCTGGGAAGGCGTGGGCCTGTGCAGCTACGGGCTTATCGGCTACTACTACCAGGGCAGCGCCAACGGCCGGGCGGCCTTCAAGGCCTTTGTGGTCACCCGCATCGGCGATGTGTTCCTGGCTTTGGGGCTGTTCCTGATCTTTATGGAGCTGGGTACCCTGGACATCCAGACGGTGCTGGCCCGGGCCCCGGAACTTTGGACGTCGGGTAGCGATGTCGCCAACCTGGCGGCCCTGCTGGTACTCGGCGGCGCCCTTGGCAAATCTGCCCAGGTACCGTTGCATACTTGGCTGCCGGACGCCATGGCCGGTCCGACACCGGTATCCGCCCTGATCCACGCTGCCACCATGGTCACTGCCGGGGTCTACCTCATCGCGCGGCTCAACGGCCTGTTCCTGCTGGCCCCGGATGTCCTGCTGCTGGTGGGCGTGATCGGTGCCGTGTCCCTGCTGCTGGCGGCCTTTGCGGCCCTGGCCCAGACCGATATCAAGCGGGTGCTGGCCTACTCCACCATGAGCCAGATTGGCTACATGTTCCTGGCCCTCGGGGTGGGGGCCTTTGATGCCGCCATCTTCCACCTCGTGACCCACGCCTTCTTCAAGGCGCTGCTGTTCCTGTCCGCCGGGGCGGTGATCATCAGCTGTCACCATGAGCAGGACATGGACAAGCTGGGCGGCCTGTGGCGCAAACTGCCGGTGGCCTATGGCGGCTTTATCATCGGTGGCGCGGCGCTGGTGGCGCTGCCACTGGTGAGCGCCGGCTTCTTCAGCAAGGACGAGATCCTGTGGCAGGCCATGGCAGCGGACCAGACCGGCCTGCTGGCGGTGGGCCTGCTGGGCGCGGTGCTCACCGGCATCTACACGGTGCGGCTGGTCCTGGGCACCTTCCACGGCGAGCCGGGCAGCGACCACGCCCGTCATCCCGAACCAGGCACCAACCCCGTCACCCATCACCTGCCACTGGTGGTGCTGGCGATCCTGTCCACCTTTATCGGGGCATGGATCTACCCGGGTCTGGGGGACCTGTTCCCTGCCGCTCCCGGCGAATCCGTCCACACCGGCCACACCCTGCTGCAGGTGCTGGCCATGGGCGCCGCCATCGCCGGGCTGCTGATCGCGACCTGGCTGTTCCTGTGGCAACGGGACTGGCTGGCTGACAAAGCCCGGCATGGCATTGGCGCCCGCCTGTGGACCCTGTGGCACAACGCCTGGGGCTTCGATGCCGTGTTTGACGGGCTGCTGGTGCGGCCCTGGCAGTGGACCGTGAAAATCCTCCGGGTGGACTTGGTCAACCTGGTGATGAACCTGCCAGCCGTGATAGCGAAGGCCTTCAACGCCGGACTGGTGCGCAGCCAGAACGGCCGGGTACGCAGCTACGCCCTGGTGATGGTGTTCGGGGCTACGGCCATCCTGATGACGCTGGCGCTGCTGCCGGGAGGTGCTCCATGATCCTGGTTTGGCTGATCCTGATCCCGTTCATCGGGGGCCTGCTGTGCTGGCAGGCGGAACACTGGGGCGAAAAGACACCCCGCTGGATTGCCCTGATCACCATGCTGTTCGTGCTGGTGATCAGCCTGTGGCTGTGGGTGACCGGCGACTTCACCATGCCGGGCGAGGGCAGCCGCCACTGGATACTGGAATGGCGGGCGCCGTGGATCCCCCGCTTCGGCATCGAGATTCACCTGGCCATGGACGGGCTGTCGCTCATCCTGGTCGCGCTGACCGGTTTCCTGGGGGCCCTGGCGGTGCTGTGTTCATGGCAGGAGATCGCCCACCGGGTGGGCTTCTTCCACCTGAACCTGCTGTTTATCCTCGGCGGCGTGGTGGGCGTGTTCCTGGCCCTGGACCTGTTCCTGTTCTTCCTGTTCTGGGAAATGATGCTGGTGCCCATGTACTTCCTGATCGCCCTGTGGGGTCACAGCGGCTCCCAGGGGCAGACCCGCATCCGCGCCGCCACCCGCTTCTTCATCTACACCCAGGCCAGCGGCCTGCTGATGCTGGTGTCGATCATTGCGCTGGTGTTCGTACACTTCTCGAATACCGGGGAGCTGTCCTTCAGCTACGACACCCTGCGGGGCACCGATATCCCCGAGGCCCTGGCGCCCTGGCTGATGCTGGGTTTCTTCATCGCCTTCGCGGTGAAACTGCCGGTGGTGCCCTTCCACGGCTGGCTGCCGGACGCCCACGCCCAGGCGCCCACCGCGGGCAGCGTCGACCTGGCAGGCATCCTGCTGAAAACCGCCGCCTACGGCATCCTGCGCTTTGCGTTGCCGCTGTTCCCGGAGGAATCCCAGGCCTTTGCGCCGGTGGCCATGACCCTGGGACTGGTGGGCATCATCTACGGCGCGGTACTGGCCTGCGGGCAACAGGACATCAAGCGGTTGATTGCCTACACCAGCATCTCCCACATGGGTTTTGTGCTGATTGCCCTGTATTCCGGCTCGGAACTGGCGATCCAGGGGGCGATTATCCTGATGGTGGCCCATGCCTTCTCCAGCGCCGGGCTGTTTATCCTCAGCGGGCAACTGTACGAGCGCATCCACACCCGGGACATGCGCATCATGGGCGGGCTGTGGGGCCGCATACCGATATTGCCGGGCTTCACCCTGTGTTTTGTGGCCGCGTCCCTGGGCATGCCCGCCACCGCCAACTTTGTGGGTGAGTTCATGGTGCTGTTCGGTACCTTCCCAAGCGCGCCGGTGGTGGTGGTCATCGCCAGTGTCGGCCTGGTGCTGGCGGCCATCTACTCCCTGCTGCTGATGCAGCGGGTGCATTACGGCCCGGAATACCGCCACGGCGCCCTGGCCGGGCCGGACCTGCGGGAATATGGCATGATGCTGGCATTGCTGGTGCTGACCCTGTTCGTGGGGCTCTATCCACAGCCGATACTGGACATTACCACCCCCATCGCCGGGCCGGCCGCTGAGTTGTTCCAGCAGGCGCCCACCGAACTGGCCGATCGCGCAGGGGAGGTGAACTGATGCTGACCCTGGAGAACCTGGTCGCCCTGCTACCACTGATTGTTGTCGGCACCACCGCCATGGTGGTCATGTTGGGTGTGGCCTGGCAACGGCACCACGGTGTCACCGCGCTGCTGTCCGCCGCCGGTCTGATCCTGGCCCTGGCCTGCCTGCCCGTGGCGTCCGGGACGCTGTCGTCACCACCGCTGATGGTCATGGATGGCCTGGCGATCATGGGCAGTGTGCTGGTGCTGCTGTGTGCGCTGGTGACCGTGGCCCTGAGCCATCACTACCTGACCGGCTATATCGGCCCAAGAGAAGAGTTCTACCTGTTGCTGCTGTGCGCGGTAACCGGCGCCCTGGGGCTGGTGGCCAGCGACCACCTTGCCAGCCTGTTCATCAGCCTGGAGCTGCTGTCCATGCCCCTGTACGGCATGCTGGCCTACAGCTTCCGGGCGGAGCGGTCCCTGGAAGCGGGCATCAAGTACCTGATCCTGTCCGCCGCCGCCACCGCGTTCCTGCTGTTCGGCATGGCGCTGATCTACGCCCGCACCGGTCGCCTGGACCTGGCAGGGCTGGCCGCTGGCCTTGCCGCCAGCCCGGACACCTGGACCCTGGCCGGCGCGGTGCTGATGCTGGTGGGCCTGGGCTTCAAGCTGTCCATCGTGCCTTTCCACCTGTGGACCCCGGATGTGTACCAGGGCGGCCCGGCCCCCGCCACCATCTTCCTGGCCACGGTGAGCAAGCTGGCGGTGTTTATCCTGCTGATCCGGCTGGTGATCACCGCGCCCATCTTCGACAGTGAGTGGTTACATACCCTGATCACCCTGCTGGCTATAATCACCATGCTCGGCGGTAACCTGCTGGCCCTGTTCCAGCCCAACCTGAAACGCCTGCTGGGGTATTCCTCCATCGCCCACTTCGGCTACCTGATGGTCGCCGTCGTGGTGGGCGGTGCCATGGCGGTGGAAACCACCGGGGTCTACCTGATCACCTACCTGGTCACCACCCTGGCCGCCTTCGGCGTGGTCACCCAGGTATCCAGCCCCTTCGGCGGCGAAGACGCCGCCGGCCTGCACCACTACCGCGGCCTGTTCTGGCGCCGCCCCTGGCTGGCGGCGGTGATGACCGTGAGCTTCCTGTCCCTCGCCGGCATCCCCCTGACCGCGGGCTTTATCGGCAAGTTCTACGTCATCGCCCTGGGCGTAGCCGACAGCCAGTGGTGGCTGGTGGGCGGCATCGTCGCCGGCAGCGCCATCGGGTTGTTCTATTACTTGCGGGTGATGGTGACCCTGTATTTGCCGGAGCCGGGCATGCGGAGACGGGACGCCACCAATGACTGGGGGAGTCGGGTTGGTGGTTTGACGCTAATGGTTGTGGCTGTGTTGATTCTGGTGATCGGGGTTTATCCGGCGCCGGTTATTGATTGGGTTGTGGGGTTGTCTGGAGTTTCGTGATCCGCAGCGACTAACGCCACTCACTATTGACCGATCATCTATCTCCACGCCCAGTTCCCGGCATTACTGGTATGTCGCTTTTAAACTGGTATATTGAAAACGTCAAATGTGGAGCGCACGATATTACGGAAAGAGCCGGGTCGACCACTGTGTCCTCCTGTTTTTAGAAACTTTATTTTAAGTAGGGTGCGATCTTTCTTGGAGTTATTTGGCGTTCTCGTTTTTCGCAATAATGCGGAAAGTGATCTAATACGCGGTTAATGCTCACATGAATAGAAAGCTGGTGCTGATTTTAAGTCTTCTGTTTCTAGTCTCCGCAGGGCTAAACCTCTATTTATACACCGAGGTTAAGCGGTACGAAGAAGCGTGGGTGGAGCAGATAATCACCACAAGCGAGATTGAGGCCATCCTCAGAAATTCTGGGGCTGATACGTCATTTGAAGGTATAAAACGCTTGGCGATTGACAGGTTCGGAAGCGAGGCCGTTCGCGCTGTGGAGGTATCTGACATCCACATCAAATGGGGCTCTGACAGGAAGGGATTGAAGGTGAACGAGAGCCTACTCCTGTTTAAGGACGGCGTTTACCATGGAAGCAAGGTCAACCTTCCATTGCATTAACAAGTGACTGTAGTGGTTGCGAGATGAAAAAAAGGGGACGGATTTATTTCCACTAGGGCAGCGTCACCAGGATAGGTCTGACAAACCTCACACCTGCCCAATCTGAAGGAAATAAAGTTCAAAAAGCAGATAGCTCAACAGGGGTACAACCACATCAAAGCCAACCCAGCCGATGGCCACCACCGGCGTTCGGCGACTGAACCGCATCACGTCCTTTACTAGCAACACCAGAGCCGGAATGAAGACCGCATAGGCCATCGGGTAGGCGAACATAAACACCCAATCCAACGCGGGTGACTCGTCGATCGATTTCCAACCAAATGCCCTGGCGCTGTATAGAGAGTACCCGACTTCTCCTGCTTCACCAAACGAATAGCTCATGAAAACAACTAGCGAGCAGGACCGGATCCTGTGCCGGTCAGGGCGTACCTGGGACAGTCACTCCCCAAAGAAGACTGAGATTTCTGTCGTAAGACTCAGCGGGAACGACATGGTCGTACGGGGTATCGGTAACAGAGAGTGAGTTGTTCCCCGGGGCGAGTCATGCCAGTCCTTTAGCGGGTCGAAACGGTTTCTGTATAAAACACAGTGGACCACCCTCAATTAGTGTCTACACTAGCTACAGTTGGTCAGTTCAGGAAATGCTACGGCGGGTTCCCTACCTGACCTTCTCTAGAGTTCCAGAGGCAGGTGGACGCTCACTTGCAAAGGAAGGCTTAATTCCAACAAAAAGGCGTTGTTTATGAAAAAGCTAGTCGCTGTTCTGTTCGCTTCCATGATGTTGATTGGCGTAGCCCATGCCCACTCCGGTGGGACCGACAAAAACGGTTGCCACGCCGGCTCCAAGCCTTACCACTGTCATTAACCAATAGAACTGTCCTGGGGAGAAACACTCTCCTCAAGGCCGAAACCAAGGGCTTTTGACTCAGGCCGGTACGGGCACCAGTAGCGTATCGCCTGTAGCGACGAGTTTCTCCACACCGTCGTTGGTCGCATAAAGCTCCGCTGTGCTGAATACCTGCTGGCGCCCCGGTTTGATCACACGCGCGACTGCCCTGAAGCTCTGTCCCTCCGCTGGGCGCAGGCAGCGCACGGTAAACTGGGACGCCAGGACATTCCCGCTGAGTGTGCCGGCGGCAAAGCCGCACGCGGTATCGATCAATGCTCCCTGAATACCGGCATGCAGAAATCCGTTGTATTGCCCGAGTTCTTTTTTCCACTGCAATTGGAGCTCTACTTCCCCCGGCGTAGCCGAAGTTACTTCAAGGGCCAGCCATTGATTGAATTCCGAAAGACGGGATATGTTCTGGATCCTGGCAAGCAGGTCATCTGCATCGTTCATACCCTTTTCTCCTTGTTGCTATTGAGTAGCGAAACCTTGAATACCGCTTTTGCCGTCGCGCAGAGTTTACCGTGAGACAGAATCCTTGCCTCGGCGAAACAGAGCGACTGTCCGATGCGTGTAGGCTCGGCTCTTATTTCCAGCCATTCGCCTTTGCGCGCGGTTCCCAGGTAATCGATACTCAGATTGACCGTTACCAGCCCGCCAACATTGTCTATCTGCCGGGCGCAGCTCAGCCCCATCGCGTTGTCCGCCAGCGCGGAGAAAAGGCCTCCATGCACGAAGCCCCGGCTATTCACATGGGGTGTGTCGGTGTAGAGCCCCAGACTGAAGGTACGGTCCGTGGTCGCTGCAAACAGCGGCTCCCAGGGATCGGTCAGGCCACTACGGCGGTCATGGCGGGAAAATCCGGCGGGCACTGCCTTGTTGCTGTCCATGGAGCCACCTTCTGTCATTTGAAGTTGTCATGTTTTATATAGACCAGTCATTATAATTATCAAGATTCAGGGCTACACGCAATGGTGACGAAACCGGGCAGGCGGTTTCTCAGGTATCAGGGCGGTTCGAGCGAAGGCTCATCAGGGCGGCGATTTCTTCGGCGGATTCGATAATGGGACTGCAATCTTGCGCTACCCTGGCCTGGATCAGGGAGCCCTCCAATACGGCTATTGCCAGATTGGCCAGGCGAACCGCGTCGTCTGGTTTTGCGCCGTCGCTGCGCAACATGTCTTCGAATATCCCTCGCCAGGCCGCGAACCCTTCCCGTGCCGCGAGACTTAGCTCTGCGGACTGCGGTACGGTTTCCAGTATGGTCGTCGCCATTGGACAGCCATCACGGAATGCAGACCGCTCCATCCATTCTGCCAGAAGCGCTGCGAAGGCCCGTAGCAGAGACGCTGCGGTGGTATTTTCCCGGCGAAGTTGCTCCAGAGCGTCGACCGCCATACGGGCAGAAAACCGCAAGGCTTCTTCGCCCAACTGTTCCTTGCCCTGCGGGAAGTAGTAGTAAAGGGAGCCCTTTGGCGCCTTGCTTTCAGCAAGGATCTCGTTCAGACCGGTTTTCGAATAACCATTCTTGCGAAACAGCTTTGCAGCTGCACGCACGATGTTGAGACGGTGTACGGAGCTTGCGGGCATGCGTCTAATCCTGGGCCGAAAGGACTCGAAGGCTGCAACAGTCTATACGCAAACAGGAGATTTCAATAATACGTGTAGAAGTTCAACGGATAGAAGCCAGAAATGACCTCAGGAACCCTTGCCCTGTCTTCGGTCCAAAAAATAGGTTCATCGCGGATTAGCGTGAAAAAGTAGGAGACGGCGGTAAAACCGGTTAGT